>CALDNY010000373.1 GCA_937914685.1 uncultured Kordiimonadaceae bacterium | reverse complement strand
CTTTAGACGAAAAATTACGGCGCATGTCGGGCAATGTGGCGATTACTTATCATAATGTCTCCCCTGATACATTACGCTTTGTATGGATGCAACTTGACCAAAACCGCTTTAATAAAAATTCAATGGAACTACGCACTGAAACCTTTGATGCCACCACCAACCTTAAAGGATTTAATGGCAAGCCGTCTCGCTTAAGCCTTAGCCAATTACAAACTCGCCAATTGCAAGACGATCAATCATTTGGTTTTGAAATTAATTCTGTCAAAGATGCCTTCGGGGGTGATTTAAAATTCACCATTGTCGGTACAAAAATGCGCATTGACCTACCCTCACCCCTTAAATCTGGTAGTGATTTTAAATTCAGTGTTGATTACGCCTTTAACATCATTGATAGCAACTCTATGGGTGGTCGCGGCGGCTATGAACATTTTCCCAAAGATGAAATTGACGGCGGCGGTTATATATATGAAATGTCCCAGTGGTATCCCCGCATGGGCGCTTACACCGACTATGAAGCGTGGACAGCCAAAGAATTTTTAGGATCAGGCGAATTTACCCAAGAGTTTGGGGATTTTGATGTTACCCTCACCGTTCCTGATGATCATATTGTTGGCTCAACGGGCGTCTTGCAAAACGCGAATGATGTTCTAACGGCAGACCAAAATGCCCGCTTAGAGCAAGCAAAAACCGCCGAAAGCCCCGTTTATATCGTCACTCCTGAAGAAGCCTTAGAAAATGAGAAATCTGGCACAACGGGTACAAAAACGTGGCATTTTAAAGCACAAAATGTTCGTGATTTTGCATGGGCATCATCCCGTAAGTTCGCATGGGACGCCAAAGGATATAACCAAGGTGGCGCGGTAAACCCCTTTGTGATGGCTATGTCATTCTTTCCTAAAGAAGGCGGCGAATTATGGGAAAAATATTCAACGGAACTGGTCATTCATACATTAGAAGTTTATTCGCGTGTTACCTTTGACTATCCCTATCCTGTTGCCATTTCCGTCAACGGCCCCGTCGGTGGTATGGAATACCCAATGATTACCTTTAACGGCCCACGTACCATTTTACATGATGATGGCACACGGACCTATACTGCGGCGGAAAAAGAATTCCTCGTTGGTGTTGTCATTCATGAAATTGGCCATCAATATTTCCCCATGACCGTTAATTCCGATGAACGTCAATGGACATGGATGGACGAAGGACTCAATAGCTATCTTGATAGTGTCGCTGGACGCGAGTGGGATTATGAAATGGGTTCAACCGAACCTCGGGATGTTATTGATTATATGAAATCGCAATATCAAGTGCCGATCATGACCCAGTCCGATAGCGTGCTTCGTCTCGGCCCAAATGCTTATACCAAACCTGCGGTTTCTTTAAATATTCTTCGTGAAACAATTTTGGGTCGTGAGTTA
>CALDNY010000372.1 GCA_937914685.1 uncultured Kordiimonadaceae bacterium | reverse complement strand
TGATATCAGCCAAAAATTAAATGACATAAAAGTGCCTGTCTTGATGATTTGCGGTGAATTTGACGAAGCGGCCCCCAAAAGTTGTTATAAATTCGCCGCCATGATCAAGGATGCCACAACCGTGATTGTCCCCAATGCGGGACACGCCACGATGGCAGAAGACCATGATTTTTACATGAAAAGTGTTCGCGACTGGCTCAAGGATAATATTGAAGAGCCATAATGATGGTGGCGATCAAAGCTCCTTCTCATAATGAACAAAGCCCGATAAATTAGCAATGCGGTCATATAATAAGCGCGCGGTTTTATTATGATCTTGGGTGATCCAATAAACCTCGGGCGATCCTTTGGCGCGAGCCGCATCATAAACCGCTTCGATCAAGGCCCGTCCAATACCAGAGCCACGCACAGAGGGGTCGGCGTAAAGATCCTGCAGATAACAGGTATTCTCTAACGACCAACTAGTGCGGTGAAAAATATAATGGACAAAGCCCACCAATTTATCACCCTCGTAAGCACCAAAGGCAAAAATGGGCTCAGCATCATCAAAAAAGCGCGCAAAATTATTTTTGGCAACTTCATCAGACAAACTGGCTTCATAAAATGTCAGATAGCCCTGCCATAACGGCTCCCATGCTTCAAATTCATCTTCTTTTAAGGCTCTAATTTGAACCATGACTGCTCCTTATTTATCCATTTCTAAACGTATAACCATAGCCATTAATAGCCGGCACACCACCAAGGTGAGCATAAAGTATTTTTGATCCTTTGGCAAAATAGCCTTTTTTAATCAGATCAATCATGCCCTGCATTGATTTTCCTTCATAAACAGGGTCTGTGATCATGCCCTCTAAGCGCGCGCAGAGCCTGATCGCGTCTTTGGTTTCTTCTGAGGGTACACCATAATAAGGATAGGCGTAATCTTCGTTTAAGATAATATCTTCTTCGTTAATATCTTGACCTAATTCAATCAATTTTGCAGTTTTTTGGGCAATATCTAAGATCTGCGCCTTTGTTTGGGTGGGAGTAAAGGAGGCATCAATGCCAATGACATTTTTTTGTCTTCCGTCTTTGGCAAAGCCGACGACCATGCCCGCTTGGGTCGATCCAGTAACCGCACATACGACAATATAATCGAATTTAAATCCAAGGTCTTCTTCTTGCATCCGCACTTCTTCGGCAAATCCCACATAGCCTAAACCGCCAAATTTATGAACCGAAGCTCCGGCTGGAATAGCGTAAGGCTTGCCGCCTTTGGCCTTAACATCTGCCAATGCATCTTCCCAACTTTGACGAATACCAATATCAAAACCTTCATCTACCATTTGCACATCCGCGCCCATGATCCTGCTTAATAATATATTCCCGACCCGGTCATAAACCGCATCTTCATGGGGAACCCAGCTTTCCTGTACTAGGCGACATTTCATTCCTATTTTTGCCGCCGTTGCCGCCACTAGACGAGTATGGTTTGATTGAACACCGCCAATGGAAACCAACGTATCAGCCCCCGATGCTATGGCGTCGGGTACGATATATTCAAGTTTGCGCAATTTATTACCGCCAAAGGCAAGCCCACTATTACAGTCTTCGCGTTTGGCATAAATTTCAACATCACCGCCTAGATGATCGGTCAGGGATTTTAATTTTTCAATGGGGGTCGGGCCAAAGGTCAAGGGGTAGCGTTCAAATTTTTTAAGCATGGCAAATTCACTAAGCATAGCATTTCCTTTTTATGTTTTGTTCTGGCCCAATCATACAAAAATGAACGTGAAATGTCCTCTCTAATTTAAGCTATTATTTAGCTATTAATTCAAATAAGATGAGCATTAATGATTCTAAACTTCATATATTAACCTAAAAATGAAAGATACTTTCATGGATCAAAATCTCGACCGCACCGATATTAAGATTCTTCGCGCCCTACAATCTGATGGACGCCTTAATAATGCCGACCTTGCCAATATGGTCAATGTTAGCGCCGCCACCTGTCACAGGCGCACCTCACGGTTATTTAAAGAAGGATATATCAAAGGGGTACGCGCCCAAATCGCGCCCGATAAAGTCGATCACGGCTCCATGATCATGGTTGGTGTGGTGCTTGATCAATCAACGCCTGAAAGTTTTGCAAATTTTGAAGAGGCCGCAAAAAAATTCCCCTTCATTCTCGATTGCCATCTGACGGCAGGGGATTTTGATTATATGTTAAAAATCCGCTTGCGTAACATGGATGATTATAAGCATATGCACGCAAATCAGCTCATTACCCTGCCCGGAGTGCGCCAAACAAGAACTTTTTTCGTCATAAAAGAAGTGATCGATAACGCCCCCCTTAATTTCTAAACCCTCTCTCCTTCAATCAACGCCCTTTTGCGCTCTAGCCCCCAACGATAACCGCCGA
>CALDNY010000371.1 GCA_937914685.1 uncultured Kordiimonadaceae bacterium | reverse complement strand
GGCCTGCAGAAGACTATCATCAAAAATATTTAGAAAAGCGCGGGATTAATATCGCCTGTGTTTGAAATGTGAAATTTATTAGCATGCCTAAGATGGGGTCTCTAAAATAGATAATCTATTTGCTTCTCTTTCTTTTTTTATAAGAATAGAGGCAATGGCAAGAATGACAATGTGGAAATAGAGCATATCGAAAAAAGCAATATTTGCCGTAAGAGCCAGAACCATATAACCGACAAGTGAACTTCTTACGGCGATCGATAAATCGTTGAACCACGCAAGCTTAGGATTATATTTACTCTCACGAGCTAATTTTCTAGCCGCTTGGAAAGACAGAAAAAGCATGACTATAAATAAACCAAAACCAACATAGCCATGTTCGGCTAAAGATTGAAAATAGGCTGAATGGATGGCTCGAGATCCTACATTATAGGGAATATATTTTTTTATGACTTCAGGCACATAAATCACATCAAACCCCCCACCAAGAATGGGATAGTCGTTGACTATTCTTATTGAAGCATTCCACATATCAACGCGACCTTGAAAACTACTGTCGGTTTCAAACTGCGCTGAAGATGCCATTCGCTCAGACCAGCTATCGGCCATTACAAAATAGGCAACAAAGGTTAAGGGGATGATGAACAACAATGCCTTTCCCAGTTTTTTTTGTAACCAAGTGAAATATAAAAATGATATAATCAGAGCAATGAATCCAGTTCTCGATTGGGTTCCTAAAACAGCGATCGCGGAGCATAAAGAACAAAAAATGGAAAAATATTTTTGATAGATATTGTCGGCATGGGTAATAAAAAACAACATAAATGGTAAAGTCATCACAAGAATCAGTGCCATACCATTATTGTCCGCAAAAAAGCTATTAATGGGCCCTAGTACGCGGTAACTACCGCCGCTAATTATAGTGAATATCCCGCCTTTAATGCCATAAAATCCTATGGAGAGAACCATAACTTTCATACAAGTAATAAGCCGTTTTTCTGTGTTTAACATAGCAAAAACCACAATGGCGAGAATTAATACTTTAGTAAATTTAAGCCACGGATCATAGGAAATATCCGTATCAATAGCAAAGACTGTTGTAATGGATAGCCATGAATAGAATATCAATAGATAGGTGATCAAATGGTGATGCTTATATTGTTTATAGCCTTGGGCAATGACATAACTTGCGATGGTGACCATAAAGAAATAATCAATCCAAGGCACAGTCAGAACAAAACCATAAGCGTTGCTTTGTGGATACATAAATGACATAAAGCCGATGACCAAAGCACCGATCTGATAGCGATAAAGAATTAGGGGAAAGGCGCTAAGGAGTAATACGCCCAAAAATAAGTCTCTCAATATATAATTCCTCTATCCCTTAAATCTGATCTATCTTATTAACTTAATTTTTGCTATCAGTTATACGATCAATTTACTAAAAAATTATTGATGCATGATATTTTATGTTACAATTATTTAAGTTTGATACACTAAAAATGAATATTATAAGGATAGATTATGGTAACCGTATTAATGTTCGGGATAATTATTTTAATTTTTTACGTCATTTATTCATCAGTATATGATGAAAAAAAAGAGCAAGACGCTAAAAAAAGAAAGATGATGAGTAACAAACTAGGGAACCATGAACTCTAGGGAATTTATTATTTTTCATGTTGAGTACTAGATTAAGACCAATTTAATATGACCTTGCCAGATTGGCCCGAGCGCATAATGTCAAAGCCTTGCTGATAATCATCAATATTATAATGGTGGGTGAGGATGGGGCTAATATCTAGACCACTTTCAAGCATGGCGATCATTTTATACCAAGTTTCAAACATTCTGCGCCCATAAATACCGCGAATCTCTAAGCCTTTAAAGATCACATGATTCCAATCAATAGTGGTTTCAGTCGGCAAAATACCAAGCAGGGCAATTTTGCCGCCGTGGTTCATGACATCAAGCATATCACCAAACGCTTTAGAATTACCGGACATTTCAAGCCCCACATCAAAGCCCTCCGTCATATTTAGCTCTTCCATAATATCATTTAAGGATTTACGGCCCACATTAACGGCGCGGGTTGCCCCCATTTGCTTGGCAATACCAAGGCGATAATCATTGACGTCTGTAATAACTATATTTCTCGCGCCCACATGCTTGGCAATGGCCACGGCCATAATACCAATGGGCCCAGCACCCGTGATCAACACGTCTTCACCGACCAGATCATAAGTAAGTGCGGTATGGGCTGCATTTCCAAGAGGGTCTAATATGGCGCCAAGGTCATCGCTAATGGTGTCAGGTAGGGGGCAGATGTTTGAGGCAGGAACGCTTATATATTCTGCAAATGCACCGGGTCGGTTGACGCCGATGCCAACCGTGTTTCGGCATAAATGACGTTCTCCCGCGCGGCATTTCCTGCAATGACCGCAGGTGACATGGCCTTCTGCGGATACGCGCTCTGAGATGGTCAGCCCTTTTACCTCTGATCCTAATTCAACGATTTCACCAGAAAACTCATGGCCAACAGTCATGGGAACGGGAATGGTTTGCTGAGCCCAATTGTCCCAATTATAAATATGGATATCAGTGCCGCAGATGGCGGTTTTATTCACTTTTACCAGGACGTCATTATGGCCAATTTTTGGTTTTTTAACATCCTCAAGCCATATTCCAATTTCTGCTTTTGATTTTACAAGACTTTTCATGACATGATCCTATTCAATAATTTTTAATTCTCTACCGATCTTAGCAAAAGCATTAATCGCCACATCTAGTTCTTCTTTTGAATGGGCGGCAGACATTTGTGTGCGAATTCTCGCCAATCCCATTGGCACTACAGGAAATGAAAAACCAATGACAAAAATACCTTCCGTTAAAAGTTTATCTGCCATGGTACTTGCGAGTTTAGCATCCCCTAACATCACGGGGATAATGGCATGATCCGCGCCGGCGAGTTTGAAGCCTAAGGCCGACATTTTTTCACGAAAATAATTACTGTTATCTTTTAATTTTGTCAGCAATTCCCCTCTTTCGTTTATCAAGTCAATAACTTTACATGATGTTGCCGCAATAACAGGAGCGAGGGTATTTGAAAATAAATATGGCCGTGAGCGTTGACGCAACCAGCTCACCACTTGTTTTGAGGCCGCCGTATAACCGCCGGAAGCACCGCCCATGGCTTTGCCTAAGGTTCCCGTAACAATATCAACACGGTCTTGTACGCCAAAAAACTCTGGGGTGCCAGCGCCTGTTTTACCTGTAAAACCAACGGCGTGGCTATCATCGACCATGACCATAGCGTCATATTTTTCTGCAAGATCACAGATGCTTGGTAAATCTGCCAAAATTCCATCCATGGAAAAAACGCCGTCGGTGGCAATTAATCTAAAACGAGCACTCTGTGCCTCTTGCAGACATTTTTCTAGCGCTGCCATATCATTATTGGCATAGCGAAAGCGTTGCGCCTTGCAAAGTCTTACACCATCAATGATGCTGGCATGGTTTAGAGCATCGGAAATAATGGCGTCTTCTGGTCCGAGCAAGGTTTCAAATAAACCCGCATTGGCATCAAAACAACTTGGGTATAAAATAACGTCTTCCATTTTTAGGAATTTGGCGAGCTTTGCTTCTAATTTTTTATGAATATCTTGTGTACCACAAATGAAACGCACCGAAGACATGCCGTAACCATATTTATCCAAAGCCTCTTTCGCTGTTTCTATAAGGGTAGGGTCATTGGATAAACCAAGGTAATTATTAGCGCAAAAATTGATAAACTCAGCATCATTTGTGCCTTCAACTTTAATGGTTGACTGTTGAGGGCTGGTGATAACGCGCTCAGTTTTATAGAGCCCCTCTGATTTTAATTCAGCAAGCTGTTCTGATATAAAGTGTTGATAGCGTTCGGTCATTTTGCTACTCCATAGTTAGAATTAAAGGCTCAAAAATAAATACAATAAAATGAACAGTCTGTCCATTATATTATAATAAATAATTATATTTCCAATATAGTGAACTTATAATTAAGAAGGTGTATGGACAAGCAAAAGGACGACAGCTGTTATTTTACCCTCATTCTTAATATAATGTTGAACATCCGCATTATAACGGGCGGTGTCCCCTTTTGTTAATATATAATTATCTTCTTTTTGGCCTTTGGTACAAATGATGATTTTACCGTCTAAAACCGTAAGATGTTCGCGGGTTCCTTTGGCATGTGGGTCCGATGAGAGTATGCCATCTTGTTTTATGCTAATCTCGTACCATTCAATATGGGAAACCAAATCTAATGGCCCTAAAATCCTAAGGCTACACTTGCCATCAGCGCTTTGAATTTCCGGTGTTTGATGAGACTTCATAGAAAGGATATTTTCAATTTCCTTTGCACCCTCAGTATCACTGGTCAATAAATCACCAATTTCAATATCAAGGGCTTGGGTCAGACTCCATAAAATTCCAACGGTTGGGTTGGTCTTATTACGTTCGATTTGCGATAACATGGATTTGGACACGCCGCTTATAATTGCCAGCTGATCAAGGGTAAGTTTTTTAGACGCCCTTAGTTTTTTTATCTTTTGTCCAATATCGGGGGGAGTATTTTGCGACATGTGTGATATCCTTGTCATTGCGTACAATATAATGCACAAAAGAAAAATTCACAAGATTAATTCTTCACTTCTGTCCATTAAACGCCGTTCAACTTCTGCCATAAAATCTTCTTTTGACAGGCCTTTTGCCATAGAAGGAAAATATTCGACAATGATTGTTCCGGGCCATTTTATCATAGATTTTCTTGGCCAATAAAAACCTGAATTATGGGCCACCACAATGATGTCTATATCTTCTTCTTGTTGATAATAAAAGGCTCCAGATTTTATGGGTCGTCTTTCTCCGATTAAGGTTCTTGTTCCTTCAGCAAAAATAATCATCGGCAATTTATTGTCAAAAATGAATTTGGCTAATTCCGGAGTTTGCTTTTGAGCTTCGCCTGCGCCGCGTTTAATGGCGAGAACACCCATTTTGTTAAGAACCATGTTGAGAAAAGGAACTTTATATATCTCTGCCTTGGCAAGGGCGGTTAAATTTGGCGATTGCCTAAAAAGAATGAGCGCATCAAGGTTGCTCATATGTTTAGAACAATAAATCATGGCTTTATCTCTAGGAATATTTTCAACACCACGTTCTTCTATTTTAATTTTACCAATTTTTTCAAAAACATATAAAACAGATTTACAATAAATCAAAATTGCTTTTCGCATTGGTTTTGGCGACTTAAGAAGCGAAAGGGGGGCTAGAATGAAGATAATAAAAAAGCCCACTGCCATGTAAAAATAACAATTACAAATGATGGAGCGTAAAAGAATGGATACTGTCAGTTTTCTAGTTTTCATTCCCCAATTCCTCTTTTTTATGCATAGTTAAATAGAAAAAACGCGAACTTAGTAGTGTAAACGATAAGACACTAGCAAAAATAATACATTCGATTAGGCCAATAACTTTATGATCGAGTGTGAAGGTTAAATAATAGGCAATGGGGATCATCACAAAGCTATAGGATATAATATAAAATATAGCAGGGACCCATAAATCTTGAGCACCGCGCAGAGCGTTGCCCATGACAGTTTGGGCCGTATCGAAAAATAACATCCACACAGAAAGAGCAATAAGGGGAATGGTTGCGATCACCAATACTTGATCTTTGCTAAATAAATTAGCAATTTCAGAAGGGAAGAAATATAATATTACCATCATGGGAATACAAATCATCGCGTTAAAGGCAATACCACAAATTCCTGCTAAGGCCATATCATGATGATCCAGCCGTCCCCGGGCAATGCCGACCCGTACTGCTGTGGCGCCGGCTACTCCATAACAAATCATAAAAGGAACACCAAAAACATTAAAGGCTATACCAAGCGCACCAAGACTTATGGGGCCAAGCCAGCCAGCAAATACCGATAATGCGGCAAAACCCATATGTTCTATAGCATTGGTAAATCCAGCGGCATATCCAATATGACGATGTTTGCGCCATAAGGACCATTTCAAGCTTACTTTTTCTAAAAGGCCATATTTTTCTTTATCAAGGACTAAAAGAATATAAATGATAAGGGATATAGCCAGAAAACTTCTGATGATACTAGTGGCCCAAGCTGAACCCACAGCCCCCATCGGCTCAAACCCTAAATGACCATAAACTAAAACCCAATTCAACAAGATGTTAAGAATATTGGCAATGAACATGAAAACCATACCTGGTAATGGACGGTTTATTCCTTCTAGAAAAAATGTTGAGCTTAGCATTATACAGGTCATGGGCACACCAAGAGCAAGGGCGACCATAACGTCTGCACCGCCTCTCGCTATATCTGGCGTTTGATCAAGCAGCAGCAGAACTGGTTCCCCGATCATACAAAGAACAAAACCAAATGTACCTAGAGCGAGGCCGTAAGGCAATGAGCGTCGCCAAATGCGGCCACAGTTTTTGTAATCTTTTGCCCCATAGGCACTAGAGGTGAGAACCATGGTTCCCATCATAAGACCAATAGAGGTGACAATTAATGTGGCCACAGGGACGTAAGAAATGGTTTGATAAGCCAGTTCAATGGATGAATAACGGGCTACCATAGCTGTATCGACTATGCCCAATGTCATGATGCCAAGCCGCTGAAGAATAATAGGAATAGAAAGGCGGACCAGTTCTGAAAACTGCCGCTTTACCCTTCTCTTATCCCATTTATCATAATGTGTTTCGACGCTGGTCATAAAAACCTCTCTTAATTGAATTTAAAGAGGTACATGAAATATAGAAATTAGCAAATATAATTTCATCAAATTGTTAAATTTGCGGTTGTTCGATGCCCTTTTGTCGACAAGCGGCAGTAATCGTATTTTTAAGAAGCACAGCAATGGTCATGGGGCCAACGCCGCCAGGAACAGGGGTGATGGCCCCGGCACGTTCTGCCGCCGCCGCAAATTCAACATCCCCTACAAGGCGGGTTTTGCCGTCTTCTTTAAGAATACGATTAATGCCAACGTCAATAACGGTAGCGCCTGGCTTAATCCAACTGCCTTTAACCAGCTCAGGAACGCCAACGGCTGCGATCACAATATCGCTACGCCCAACGACTTGATCTAAATTCTTTGTTCGACTATGGGCGATGGTGACGGTGCAGTTTTCATTGAGCAATAATTGAGCCATGGGCTTTCCAACAATGTTAGAGCGACCGACAACAACCGCATCAAGACCACTTAAATTTCCAAGAGTTTCTTTGAGCATCATAATGCAGCCAAGCGGGGTACAGGGCACCATGCCTTTGCCGCCTGTGGCTAAAAGTCCTGAATTTATGATATGAAATCCATCAACATCTTTTTCAGGAGCGATGGCTTCGATCACTGCCGCTTCGTTGATATGTTTGGGCAAGGGAAGCTGGACAAGAATACCGTGAACGGTGGGGTCTTGGTTAAGTTCTTTAACCTTAGAAATCAGGATCTCTTCGCTGACATCATCATCCATCAGGTATTCATAACCGTTCATTCCGGCTTCTTTGGTTGATTTATTTTTATTTCTAACATAAACCTGACTGGCTGGGTCTTCGCCAACCAAAACCACGGCAAGGCCGGGGGTAAGATCGTATTTTTCTTTTAATATTTTAACTTGTTTGGCAATATTTTCTTTGATTTTTGCGGCAAAATCCTTGCCGTCGATAATGGAGGCGCTCATTAACTGATAGTCCTTATTGATGTTATTTAGGTAAGTCCCGCGATAAATCTAACTACTATATTTCCAACAAAATTAAGGGCGATAAAAAGCAGAATAGGCGATAAATCCAACCCTCCCATAGTCGGCAATATATTTCTGATCGGCGTTAGCATCGGTTCATAAATTCTTTGAAGGGTTGAAAAAATCATATTAACAAACTGATTATAAGCGTTAATGACATTGAAGGACATCAGCAGACTTAAAACAATATATATAAATAATCCCATATTAATAACACTAAATAAACTGCTGACTAAATTCGCCAAATCGTATGCATATCCACCCATATTCTTTATTCCGTTTAAGTTTAAGTTACCCCGTAGATGTAATTGTAATGAGGCCAAGTTTCAATAGTAAAGATTGCGATAAAATTTATACATAAACTTGTTTACACATTATACTGTTTGTTAATGAATAGTTACTATAGTGTTATATGGAATATTGTGACCATAGAAAATGGGTAAAAATATAATGGTAGAGTTTAATATAATTAGTTTGAATACAGCGTTATTTGGCACTCAGTTTAATGCCAAGAACAATATTGGCTCGACTATTTATAATTCTCCACAAAATTTTTCCAATAATAAAGGCCCTGCAGTGGTCACCCCATGGGCAACCCCTGATACCAATCCGCTCTTGAGCCGCTATAATAAAATTCGCAACAAAAACACCTTCATTAATGAAAATACCCCTGCAGTGCGCAAAGCGGGCTTTAATAAAGACGATAAAGCACTATTTACGCTTTATTCTGCGTTGAATGATTTAAAAACCATCGCTCAATATGCTGCCGATAAAAGTAGCCCAGCAAATTTACTGGCGAGTCTAAGCAGTCAATTTTCAAGCGGTATTAATCAAGTCGATACATATGTACGACAATCACAACTAGATAAATTGACCCTTTTGTACGGCGAAAAGAAATCTTATGTCACCTCAAGTGTTGCTTTGGGTAAAAATAATAATGATATTCAAAGTGGTAGAATTTCGGCTCTTACGGCAACATCTCCCATATTAGGGATTACGGGTACTGAAGTTTTTACCATAAATATTAATGCGGGCGGTACAGTTCAAAATAATGTTGTTATTGATTTATCGACAATCGCAGTTCCCATTACACTGACTAGCTTGAAAGATCACATCAATAGCCAAATAGCGGCTTTTACGACGGTCAATGGTGCTGGTAGTACAGTGGGAACTTACGCTACCCGCGTCAAAATTAATGAAATTACCCCTGGAAAATTTGGCTTTACTTTTGCGGTGGCGGGCGTAGAGAAGCTAACTTTCAGTGCCGCAGCCTCCGCCCCCTCTTTAATCATTGCCGGAACAACTCAATCAAGCGACCTTGGTTCAGTTGCCACAGGAACGCTTTCAAAATATACAAATTTAACTGGTACGGGTGTATCAACATCCTTCAGTCTTGAAATTGCGGGTATTGATGAAAATGGATTTGTCATTCCTGCCCCGACAACCGATCCCGCGACGACTACAACTACAAGCACATCAACGGCTCAAGTCTTTGAGACAACACCACAAGCAACTAAAGTTGACAGTCAGGGTAATGTTTTAGTGGTTGGTACCACCACAGGAGACCTTAACGGTCAGATTAATGGTGCGACAACAAGTGATGTTTTCTTATCAAAATACTCATCTACTGGTGAACTTCTCTGGTCAAGATTGCTTGGTGCTAGTGATGTGGCGACGGGTTACGCCCTTGCACTTGATAGTCAAGATAATGTGATTATTGGCGGTAAAGTCAATGGTGAGCTGATCGCTTCCGATGTTTTTACTGGAACCGATAGTTTTGTTAGCAAATTCAGCAGCACAGGCCAAGAGCTTTGGACGAAGCAGCTCGATACTATTGCGACGGACCAAGTCAATAACCTTACCGTTGATGCCAATGATGATATTTACTTCACAGGCCAAGTAACGGGTCGGTTTGATGTGACGACTATTGATAATGGCGGCTTGGACGCAACTATTGTAAAAATAACGGGTGCTACTGGTGCGGTGGCAGCCACCACTCAATTTGGTTCAGCTCTTGATGATGTTGGGAGTCAAATTGCCATTGCCAGTGACGGCAATATTCTTGCGTTAGCTCTTGAAGGGGGCAATGCGGTTATTAGAAAATTGGATAAGAACAATCTAAGCACGACTTTGGCTACTTATGATATTGGTAGTTTAGCAGGGGGGACGGTCACAGGAATTTCTGTTGTTGGAACCGACATATATGTGAGTGGATCATCCCAAAATGGCACTTTAAACGGCGGTACAGTTAATAGTGCTTATAGCGGCGGCAATGATGGATTTGTTACAAAATTAACCGATGCGGGTACCAGTTTTACAGCGGCTTGGACCACCTTCATCGGCACAGCTTCAACCGATAAGATTGACGGAATTACGGTTCAAGGGGGCGCTATATATGTAGCAGGAACCACGGGTGGCACATTAACGGGTGGAACCAGAACAGGACTTTCAGACGGCTTTACGGCAAAAATTGATGCCGTAACGGGCGCAACCTTATGGCAAGAACAATTAAAAGGAACTTCCGGCTATAATAAAAGCACTTCAATTGCCTTTTCTGCCAATGGATCTTCAATACTTGATCAGCTTGGGTTGCCAACGGGTACTGTGAATAACACACAAACCAGAGACATTGAGACCCAAACCTCGGCACGCGTCGGCGATTATTTTTATATTTCCATAGATAATAGACGCAATATTAAAATTGATATTCGCGCAGGTGATACATTTGCAACGCTGGCCAAAAGAATTGATAACCTGTCGATAAATTCCATAAAAGGAAGCGTTACATATGGCGCTGATGGTCCACAACTTAAAATCGAAGCAACAAATGGCGCAACCATTAAATTATCCGCCGGTAAAGTAGGCTCAGACGCGCTTCATAAATTGGGGCTAAAAGAAAGCAGCATCATCGCTTCGAATAAATTGTTTAATTTAAACGCTAGTGCCAATATTGATCCCACTAAACTGGGCGGAATATTTGCCCTTGGCCTTAATACGGGTTTTTCATTTGGCACAAAAGCAGAGGCTGCATATATTGTCACTCAATTGGATAATGCCATAAGAAATGTTCAAAGCGCACACCGTTCGCTTACTTTTGATCCTTTAAGAGCAGAAATTTTAGCGAAGGCAAAGAAAAATTATGGCCCCGCACCAGCCTATTTACAGGATCGACTAGCGCGCTATCAAGAGGGGCTTAAACGTGTTTTAGCCGTTACTGGCGGCAGTATTATTTAATTATTATAATTGGGAATTTAACGGATATGAAATTGAAGAAAACGGCATGGTTATTGCCCATTATTTTTCTCACCTTTTTAACACCCTTTGCTGCATTTGCTAATAGTGAAGCACCAGTTGAAGAAGAAGGGCCACAAAATATATTTTTATCGGTGCCGCCGATTAGTGTGGCTATGTATAATAAACGCAAACGTCCGAGCGGCTCTATGACCGTGGTTATTAAATTGAAAATTGATGATAACGAACAGCGCCACGCTGCGGAAAAATTAATGCCGCGTCTTAAAAATGCTTATATGGAGCAAACTTTAAACTTGGCCTTTAATTTTTTTGATATTAACCGCCCTGTTAATGCCAATATGTTGAGCAGATCATTACAAAATGTGACAAATCAAATTTTAAAACATACCCATGCCAAAGTATTGATCGGTGATATTGCTGTTCATAAAAGATAATTCTCTAATGGGCTTCATTCCAATTCTTGCCAATGCCGCAATCCACCGTAAGAGGAACTGATATTTCCAAGGCGGGTAGGGCGGCTTGTTCCATTATATTGCGAACGATAGGCAAGGTTTTTTCGACTTCATCATCCGGCACCTCAAAGACCAGTTCATCATGAACCTGCAGTAACATTTTAGCGTTAAGCCCTGCCCTGCTTAAGGCGTCTGGCATGCGGATCATCGCTCTACGGATCACATCTGCTGCGGAGCCTTGGATCGGGGCGTTAATGGCGGCACGCTCACCAAAGGCGCGGGTCATGCCATTTTTATCATTAATACTACCCACATGAATTTTACGGCCAAATATGGTTTCAACATAGCCTTTAGTACGGCAAAATTCTTTGGTTTCTTCCATGTAATTACGAATGCCAGGAAACCGTTCAAAATAGCGATCAATGAAGGACTTGGCCTCGCTACGGCCCATGCCTAATTGACGGGCTAGACCGAAAGAGCTAATACCATAAATGATACCAAAATTAATGGCCTTAGCTTGGCGACGTACAGCCGGGTCCATCCCTTCAATAGGCACGCCAAAAACTTGGGACGCGGTCATAGCATGAATATCGATGCCATCGTGAAAAGCCTGTTTTAAACTATCAAGATCAGCAATATGGGCAAGCAAGCGCAATTCAATTTGGCTGTAATCTGCGGCGATAAATTTATGCCCGTCTTTTGCAATAAAAGCATTACGAATTTTGCGACCTTCTTCTGTGCGGATCGGGATGTTTTGCAAATTTGGATCATTGGACGAAAGGCGCCCCGTAGTCGTTGATGCCATTGAATAGGAGGTGTGAATTCGTCCCGTATCGGCGTTAATATTTTCCTGAAGCGCATCTGTATAGGTGCTTTTTAATTTTGCAAGGCTGCGCCATTCTAACATTTTTTCAGGAAGAATATGACCTTCAGCGGCGAGGTTTTCCAATATATCCGCGCCCGTACTATAGGCTCCTGTCTTGCCTTTTTTGCCGCCCTGAATGCCCATTTCATCAAAAAGAACTTCACCCAATTGTTTGGGAGACGCAATATTAAAAGGATGCCCGGCAATGCCATGAATTTCTTCTTCTAATTGGCCAAGGCGAAGGGCAAATTCGTTAGAAAGGCGGCTTAAGATGGCCTTATCCACTTTAATGCCGTTATATTCCATATTGACCAAAACCGGCACAAGGGGGCGCTCCAACGTCTCGTAAACATTAAGCATTTTTTCCTGTACGAGGCGCGGTTTTAATAATCGGTGAAGACGTCCTGTAATATCCGCATCTTCCGCCGCATATTCAGTCGCTTTTTCAATCTCCACTTTATCAAATGTGATTTTATTTTTCCCTGTGCCGGCAATTTCTTTAAAGGGAATAGGGCTGATACCAAGGTGAATTCGCGATAATTCGTCCATACCGTGATTATTAACGCCCGCATCCAACACGTATGAAATAAGCATGGTATCATCAAAGGGGGTTATTTTGATGTCGTGTTTGAGCAAGATTAAAGCATCATATTTTATATTTTGGCCAATTTTTAAAACGGCTGAATTTTCAAGGAGCGGTTTGATTTTTGCAAGGGCGCGTGCCATGGGAATCTGTTCAAGCATTGGTGCGTCTGGCGTTGGCAGGCTTAATAAATCTATGGGTGGCTGCGCTTTATTGACGTGACCAAGCGGAATATAGCATGCGTGGCCACTTTCAATGGATAGGGATATGCCGACAAGTTTTGCGGCCATGGCATTTAACGATGTGGTTTCCGTATCAATGGTTACTTGGCGGGCATTTTCTGCCATTTTAATCCAGCGATCTAAATCATCTTCCTTTGATATTGTCTCATAATTAACCTGCTTTGGTGTTGCTTGTTCTGTGGGGGCAAATTGGGCGGATAACTCAGGGCTAATGTGGTTTAAAATGCGCGTTTGAAGACTGCGAAAATTTTGTTCTTTCAAAAAAGGCAGTACTTTTTCAGGATCTATATCACGTAGTTTAAAATCATTAAAGTTGGGAAGGCCGGGAACATTTTGATCAAGCGTCACCAGTTTTAAATTGAGCCTTGCCATGTCGGCACATTCAATAAG
>CALDNY010000370.1 GCA_937914685.1 uncultured Kordiimonadaceae bacterium | reverse complement strand
AATAATTTTAACCTCGGTGATCTTATTCATACCCACATTAATATTATCGTTAAGTTTTGTGCTTCACCAATATTCCCAAGGCATATTTCTTGATGAAGCGGCTATTCAAGATATATCCTTTAAAAGTACTTCATTGGTACTTTTATTATGTTCGCCTATTTTTGTGCGGCTTTCTCTTTATACCGTGGGGTTCTCATTAGGGCGCCGAGTTGTTAGTTTAAAAGAAGTATGGCAAAAGACGTCAGGCATTACCTGGACATTGTGGCTTTTAATCTTAAGAGCCTTTTTGCCGATCAGCCTTTATAGTTATTTTATCACTTGGGGTTTTGGCAAAATAGCGTCTCAATTTTCCTTTAATTATATATGGGCTAATTTATTTATTAATATCCCTACGGCATTTTTGACCTTTATGTTGTTGGCTATTGTTGTTGCGGCCAATGGCAGTGCATTCAGGATGGTTTTTAATATGCGTATCATACCCCGCACAGAATAAAAAAAGCTAGGCATCTGATCGAGCCTAGCTTTTTTACTTTTAGTGTTAAAAATACTTATTGTGCGGCAAGGTTACGCAACACATAATGAAGGATACCGCCATTTTTAAAATATTCTACTTCATTAGCCGTATCAATGCGGCATAGGACCTTAATCATTTTGCTGCTACCGTCCTTGTAGGTGATTTTTACATCCACATCCTGTTGTGGTTCAATGCCGTCGGCGATACCCGTAATATCGAATGTTTCACTACCGCTCAGGCCCAGACTTGTTCGATTATCGCCGCCTTTAAACTGCAAAGGAAGAACCCCCATACCGACAAGGTTTGATCTGTGAATACGTTCAAAACTTTCAACAATCACCGCCTTGACGCCCAAAAGATTAGTGCCCTTTGCGGCCCAATCTCGTGATGATCCAGTTCCATATTCTTTGCCGCCAACCACAACAAGTGCCGTGCCGCTTTCCTGATATTTCATGGAGGCATCATAGATACTCATTTGTTCCCCTGTCGGGATATATGTTGTAATACCGCCTTCCGTGCCAGGGGCCATTAAATTACGAAGACGAACATTGGCAAACGTGCCGCGCATCATAACCTGATGGTTACCGCGACGCGATCCGTAGGAGTTAAAATCAGCGCGATCAACGCCATTATCGGATAAATATTGTCCGGCGGGACTATCGGCCTTAATAGCGCCTGCTGGCGAAATATGATCCGTGGTAATACTATCGCCAAGAAGGGCTAATAGGGTGGCATTGTTAATATCACTGAGAGCATCAATCTCCATGGTCATCCCTTGGAAATAGGGAGGATGTTGAATATAGGTGCTGTTGTCGTCCCAAGCATAGGTTTGACCTTCGGCAAATTTAATAGCTTGCCATTGTTCGGTACCCGTAAACACATCCTTATAACGTTCAACAAACATTTCACGCGTCAGGGATTGTCGAATGGTTGTTTCAATCTCGGCATTTGTCGGCCAGATGTCTTTCAAGTAAACATCGTTGCCGTCTTTGTCTTGGCCGAGGGCGTCTTTGGTAATGTCAATTTGTAGACTACCAGCGATGGCATAAGCAACCACGAGCGGCGGTGAGGCAAGATAAGATGTTTTAAGATCCTGACTGACGCGCCCTTCAAAGTTACGGTTACCACTAAGCACAGAGGCGCAGATCATTTCATTATCATTAATGGTTGTGCGCAGATTATCGGCGAGCGGGCCAGAGTTACCAATACAGGTGGTACAGCCATAACCGACAAGATCAAACCCAAGAGCATCGAGATGTTCGCTTAGACCCGCTTTATCAAGATAGTCGGTCACCACCTGTGAGCCGGGGGCAAGCGATGTTTTAACCCATGGTTTTGATTTAAGACCCAGTAGATTGGCCTTTTTAGCAACAAGCCCCGCAGCCATAAGAACGCTAGGGTTAGAAGTATTGGTGCATGATGTAATGGCAGCGATCAGCACGTCGCCGTGGTGAAGTTCGAAATCTTTTCCTTCAACGGCGAAGCCTTTTTCTTTTTCGTCGGCCTTACTACGGGTTTTAAGAACGTCATTAAACGCATTTTTTGCATTACTAAGAGCAACTCGGTCTTGGGGGCGACTTGGGCCTGCTAGGCTCGGCTCAACGCTTGAAAGATCAAGTTCAAGGCCCGATGTATATTCTGGTTCAACCGTTGATCCATCGCGCCACATGCCTTGTATTTTAGCATAAGCTTCGACAAGGGCGATGGTATCCGCGTCACGGCCAGAAAATTCAAGATACTCAAGGGTTGCAGCAGAAACAGGGAAGAAACCACATGTTGCGCCGTATTCAGGGGCCATGTTGGCGATGGTCGCCTGATCGGCAAGGGTCATTTGATCAAGACCGTTACCATAAAATTCAACGAATTTGCCAACGACACCATGTTTGCGCAGCATTTCTACGACGGTTAATACAATGTCTGTTGCGGTGATGCCTTCGCGGGCTTTGCCCATTAATTTAAAACCGACTACTTCTGGGATCAACATGGAAACGGGTTGGCCGAGCATGGCGGCTTCGGCTTCGATACCGCCCACACCCCACCCTAGAACCGCAAGGCCATTGATCATTGTTGTATGACTGTCGGTGCCAACGCAGGTATCCGGAAAAGCGATGGTGGTGCCGTCCACTTCCGCAGTCCATACGGTTTTAGCGATATATTCTAAATTAACCTGATGACAAATGCCTGTTCCGGGAGGTACGGCACTAAAATTATCAAAGCTGTTTTGACCCCAACGTAGAAATTGATAACGTTCATTGTTACGAGACATTTCCAGATCAACATTTTTCTGAAAAGCGCCGTTTGATCCGAAATTGTCAACCATCACACTATGGTCGATCACAAGATCAACAGGGCTAAGGGGATTAATTTGTTCGGGGTTGCCACCAAGGGATACAACCGCATTACGCATAGCGGCAAGGTCGACGACCGCGGGAACGCCTGTGAAATCCTGCATCAATACTCTGGCTGGACGATATTGAATTTCTCTATTCATGCGTTTTTCTTTTTGCCAATCAATAATGGCTTGAACGTCATCCGTTGAAACGGTGACACCGTCTTCATAACGAAGGAGGTTTTCCAGTAAAACTTTCATGGAATAAGGAAGCCGTGAAATGTCGCCTAATTTTTTTTCGGCTTCAGACAGGGAATAATAATCATATTCTTTATCGCCCACGTTAAGTGTACGGCGTGTTTTCAGGGTATCTTGACCTACTGTTGCCACGGTTAAACTCCTTATTATTATTATTGATGAATTATAGGTTTGTTTTGGCTTAAATAGAGTAATTTTTCAAGGAAAATCATTCTTTTGACCGTGAAAATATGGCTGTGCTGCCTTTATTTGTCTGAAAATGACCTTAATTGGGTCTAAAAAAGACCAAAATAAAATGGTCTAGTGTCTTTACAAAAGTTTAGTGAAGTTTAGTTCGAAATAATTTTAAAAGAGGAAATATTATGATCATTCAGCAAAAATCAAAAGCACAAATATTTAAAAGTTTCTTTAATGCTAAGAATTTTATGGTTAGCCTTATGGCAACGACTTTTTTGGTTTTTGCCAGTGGACCGGGCACTCTTAACCAGATTGAAGATTTCTATTCTATCTTGATCGGCACGGGTTTATTTACCATCGCTGCAGGACTTTTATTTTGGGCGGCTGAAATTTCGAAAAGAGATGCAAATAATCTTCATCGCTAAATTCTGCTCTTCTTTCTTATGGGATATACTGCTATAGCTTTTATGGGTCTATAAAAGCAGGGCATTAGAGTGAATAAAAATCAAACTTTTTCAGCGAAGGGTCTTTCCGTTAATCGGGGAGATCGCGCCGTTTTTGAAAATTTGAACTTTCATATAAATTCAGGCGAGCTTTTAAAACTTGTTGGCCCCAATGGATCGGGAAAATCAACATTACTTAAAAGCTTGGCGGGACTTCTTGATCTTCAAAGCGGTACTATTGACCATAATGGTCAATCGGTAATTGGTGATACTGATTGGCGATCACGTTCAATATGCTATTTGGCACATAAAAATGCTTTAAAGAATGAATTTACCGTTGAAGAAAATATCACATTCTGGGCCGAACTTTGGCAGACCGAGGATCAAATAACAGCCGCGATCGAGCAAATGGGTATAAAGTTATTATGCGATACACCAGTGGCTTATTTATCATCGGGTCAAAAGCGGCGCACAGCGTTGGCGCGTTCGCTTTGCCATCCTGCTGATATTTGGCTCTTCGACGAACCTACGGTTGGGTTAGATGATCAAGGCTTAAGGCTTCTCAGTAATGCTATGGGCAAACATATGGACGCTGGTGGCATGATTTTATGTGCGACCCACGTAGATTTAGGGATAGAGGAAGCAAAAATAACACGCTTAAACCTTGATGATTTTTCAGTAAATCAAAATACCGATAAAACGGAGCTTTGGTGATGAGTAGATTGTTTTTTGCCATATGTAGACGTGATATTCGTCTTAGCTGGTCCCAAGGCAGTAGCGCCAGCATGGTTATTGCCTTTTTTATCATAGTGGTTAGCTTATTTCCATTGGGGGTGGGGCCAGAACAAAATATGTTGGGGCGTATTAGCGTTGGTGTTATTTGGGTAGCCGCCCTTCTTGCTTGTTTATTATCATTGGATAGAATTTTTCAAGCCGATTATGAAGACGGGTCGTTGGATCAATTTGCTCTTAGCCCATTACCTCTGGAATTGGTGGTTTTGGCAAAATCATTATCCCATTGGCTGACCACAGCCTTACCCTTGATTATCATTACACCATTGCTGGGGCTTTTAATGAATTTAGCCAATGATGCATATCTGCCCCTTATGATGGCCATGCTGATCGGTAGCCCCGCCCTTTCTTTGATCGGTACAATAGGGGCGGCATTGACCATATCCATAAGGCGCGGAGGGGTCTTGCTCTCTCTTTTGATATTACCACTTTATGTGCCCATACTCATTTTCGGCGTCATGAGCGTCGATGGTTTAAGGCTCGGAGAAAACGCACCGATGTTATTTTTAGGCGCCTTTAGCCTCTTTAGCCTCGCCCTAACGCCGTGGGTGGCCGCCGCCGCTATTCGTCTTGGCTTGGATTAGCTATTCATCTTCATTTAACAAAACAAATTATGATTTAAGCTTCGGTATTTGTCTCTGTGATTTTGTCTAACAGAATTTGAGCAGAGCCAAAGGCTAACATCCAACCCATAGAGCCGTGTCCTGCGTTGACATAGAGATTTTGATAGCCCGCACGGCCGATCATTGGGCAATCATTTGGCGTTTGTGGTCTTAATCCTGTCCAGATTTCAGGGGAGGCATCATAATTGGCGGCTTTTGGCATTAATTGTCGGGCTTTTTGCTCAAGGCGCTGCACATGGGTCGGGTTAATGTCTAAATTATCAGAAAAAATGGCGTAGCCAGCGACACGAACTTGATCGTGAAGGCGAAGAATAACAAACTTACCCGCGGCGTCCGTAACACTCAAATTAGGGGGCGTCTCGCCAAGGGGGTAAGTCACGCTTATGCCTTTAATGCCGATGGCGGGTTGTTTTTCTGGGAAATTTTTCGCTAATAATGTTGGTGCATCGCTTCCCGTGGCTACAATAAATAGATCACCATTGATGATCCCATGATCGGTGCGCAAAGCGCGAACTTGATCATTATTATGTTCAATAGCCTCTACTTTGGTATTATATTTTATCTCGACCCCAAAGCTATCGATTAATATTTGTGCTAAATTCTGACAAAATTTATGACAATCGCCAACTTCTGCATCAGGCAGATAAATAGCCCCAAATATTTTTTGCGAACTCTCCCTAAGCGCGGGCTCATATTCTATACATTGTTCCTTTGAAAATACTTGATGTTCTCCACCGAATTGTTGTTGGAATTTTGCCGATAGTGCCGCCGCATTAAGTGCTTTTGCATCGGGATAAATAATCAATTTCCCAGGTTTTCGCCAATTGAAATCTATCTCATATTGTTTGTTAAATTTAGCCATTTCGCGGCGGGAAAGTTTTGCAATCATCAGCAGGTTCTGGGTATTTTCTTGCCATGCCTTTGTTGTGCATTGACCGATAAATGATGCGGCCCAAGGCCAGTAGTTTGGTTTCAATAACTGGTTAACAATAACCCCTTGATCTGGATTAAGGATTGTTTTTGGTAAGCTACGTAGAAAACCAGGGGAGCCCATAGCACTAATGCGGTCATATAATAATTGCCCGGCATTAGCTTTGCTTGATCCAGTACCAGGGTTGCTTTTTTGCTCTATCACAGAAACATCAAAGCCAGACTGCGCTAGACGTAAGGCCGTGGCCAGCCCGATAATGCCAGCACCAATGACAACGGCTTTTTTGTTTTTTTTAATCCCCGCTTGTTTCAAAATGACAATCCGTTTCCCATAAAAATATAAAAGAAAAACCATAAAGTATCTATCATTCAAGTCTATAAAAATAA
Source organism: uncultured Kordiimonadaceae bacterium (assembly GCA_937914685.1). GTDB lineage: Bacteria > Pseudomonadota > Alphaproteobacteria > Sphingomonadales > Emcibacteraceae > Pseudemcibacter. The sequence goes on along the minus strand of CALDNY010000370.1, from coordinate 7,109 downwards.
CAATATTATAAAAATAACAATGCCCGCTTCTAGCAACAAAAGCGGACATTGGAAAATCAAACACTTTAAAGCATTGATTATTTTAGGAAGAACTTAAAATTATTGCAAACAGTCCTTACATGGAGAGCTTTAAATTTCAAAACCTAAAGCAGCAGAAAGATGACCTTTTAATTCTGGTGAACCCAGTGGTTTTGCAAGAATTCTAAAAGCGCCGACTTGTTGTGATACTTTAAGAATAAAATCATCATTCTCACCGGTGAGGATCAAAACAGGAATTTCTTTGACCCCTGGTTTTTTGGACAATCGAAGTTTGTTGCAAAGTTCAATACCGTCCATACCATCCATATGAAGGTCACTAATGATAACGTCGGGAATTCTATGACGACTATTATCGCTAAGGAGTTCCATTGCTTCTATACCGTTTGCTGCTTCAATGACATTAAACTGGCCGATCTGCGAGAGAAGTTGACGTACTATTTTTCTCATGGTTGATTGATCATCAATAACCATGACTAGGATATTATTGGATATATTTTCCTGGAGTAAACTATTTTCTAACATATTCCCCAACACTTTCTATATTGCCCCGAATCAAATCAATTATTTTCGGGGCGGTTAAATTATGGAAGTCTTGCTTTTAATTCAGTATTCTTTTCAGAATAGAATTATTCAGCTAAATGCATAGGATCCGTATCATCGACAACTTTTTTTAAGAAGCGCGGCAAATAAGGTTTCATGCGGGTTAATTGTCTGTGAAAAATGGGGATATTGCGACGAAGCTTTTGTGCTTTCGTTTTAACCCAAGGGCTTTCTGATACCAGAATGCTAAGACCGATAAGGGCTACAATTTGACCAAGAGGGAGAGGAATAGGGGCGGTAATGATACCGACGATTAACATTATCCATCCAATAAGGATTTTAAGAGGTTTTTCTATAGTTCTTTTATACATAACACTATACTCATTTTACACTATACTATTTAAATTACGAACTGATTTTAGTGTATGACGTAAACGTTAACAAATCTTTAAATTTAGTACAGAGTAGAAAATATTTTTTTTCAGTTATTCTTGATTATATACTAACAAACGGATAAATCATGCTTATGCATAAGTTTGCCAACCCAGCCCGTTTCTTGCGGATCAGTAAAATAATAGCACCTTGGTGTTTTATTCTCACCATGATTAGCTTGGTGATAGGTCTCTATTGGGGTCTTTTTATCGCACCCGATGATTATCAGATGGGCAGTGCTTACCGTATTATTTTTGTCCATGTCCCGGCTTCTTATATGTCGATGTTTTGTTATGGTTTTATGGCCTTTGCAAGTGCGGTTGGTATTATTTGGAAACATCCACTTGCTGACCAATCGGCACGGGCGGCCGCTCCGATTGGTGCCGCCTTTACGGCACTGGCCCTCTTTACGGGCAGTTTATGGGGTAAACCTATGTGGGGAACCTACTGGATTTGGGATGCGCGTCTTACCTCTGAATTAGTTTTGCTGTTTTTATATTTTGGATATATGGCTGTATGGCAGGCGGTTGATGATCAAAGCAAAGCCGCTCGTATCGCCGCTATTGTTGCTTTAGTAGGGGTTATTAATGTGCCAATCATTAAATTTTCTGTTGACTGGTGGAACACTCTTCATCAACCAGCGAGTATTATCAAATCAGGAGGGGCGAGCATTCATCCAGATATGTTATGGCCTTTGTTAATCTGTATTCTTGCTTTTAATCTTTATTTTATCACTATTTTATTATGGCGTATTCAGAGCCTTATATTACAACGTCAAATAAGGGGTTTGCGTTTGCGCATAGCAGAAGGAACAAATAATGGGTGACTATGCATTATATATCTGGCCTTGTTATAGTGCTGTTGTGCTGATCATGTCCGTGCTTGGATTTATCAGCTGGAACAGTAAAAATAATGATCAAAAGAAATTCACAGAGTTAAATCGCCAGTTACAAGAATTGAATAACCAGGATTTATAAATATGGCATCTGCCCCTTTAAATACACGTGCTGGAAAACGTAAGAAAAAGCGTTTTTATCTTGTTTTAACGTCATTGACGGTCTTGGCGTTGGCTGTGGGACTTGTTCTTAGCGCGCTTGAAGATAGCATCAGTTTATATTTGGACCCTACTGACCTTATTGAGCGCAATATACCACAAGGCCAACATGTAAGGTTAGGAGGGCTTGTGGCTGAGGATAGTTTTACAAAAGCCGATGATGGTCTGACCTATCATTTTGATATTACGGACGGCGCCAATACGGTTACAGTGGTCTATAAAGGTGCGCTTCCTGATTTATTTCGCGAAGGGCAAGGGGTTGTTGTCGAAGGAGCTCAAGGCGACGCAGGTATTTTTATCGCCTCAGAAGTTCTTGCCAAGCATGATGAGAATTATATGCCCAAAGAAGTGATTGATAGTTTGAAAAAACGTGGTTTATACAAGCAAGCAGAAGAAGAAAGTCTATGATTGTTGAAATAGGGCATTATGCACTCATTTTGGCGTGTTGTTTATCGCTGATCCAAGGAACATTCCCCCTTTACGGCGCGACTAAAAACCATGGTCGCCTTATGGCGATTGCCAGCCCTGCCGCTTATGGGCAGTTTTTTTTCGCGGCCATTGCCTTTGGCGCCCTAATGTATGCTTTTATTACTTCCGACTTTTCTGTAGCCAATGTGGCGCGTAATTCACATACTTTAAAACCAATGCTTTATAAAATTTCTGCCGTATGGGGAAATCATGAAGGGTCGATCTTATTTTGGACACTGATCCTTTCTTTATATGGAGCTATGGTGGCATTTTTTGGCCGTAAATTACCAAAAACCCTTCACGCGAGAGTGCTTGCTATTCAAGCCTTAGTCGGACTTGGGTTTTATCTTTTTTTACTACTGACGTCTAATCCGTTTGCGCGTATTTATCCGTTTCCTATGGAAGGAAACGGCCTTAATCCCCTGCTTCAAGATCCTGGTCTTGCCTTTCATCCACCGCTTTTATATATGGGCTATGTGGGGTTATCGGTAACATTTTCTTTTGCAGTTGGCGCCTTGATTGAAGGACGGGTTGATGCGGCGTGGGCGCGTTGGGTACGACCATGGACATTACTTGCTTGGTGTTTTTTGACGGCGGGGATTACGCTTGGTTCATGGTGGGCATATTATGAGCTTGGTTGGGGCGGTTGGTGGTTCTGGGACCCCGTTGAAAATGCCTCTTTTATGCCGTGGCTTATTGCAACGGCTCTATTGCATTCAGCCATTGTCGTGGAAAAACGCGATACTTTAAAAAGTTGGACAATATTATTGGCGATTATCGCTTTTTCATTCAGCTTGTTAGGAACGTTTATTGTAAGAAGCGGTGTTTTGACATCGGTTCACGCCTTTGCTACCGACCCTGAACGCGGGGTGTTTATTTTAATGTTCTTATTCATTGTTATCGGCGGTAGTTTACTGCTTTTTGCTTTGCGTGCTGACAAATTACAACCGGGCGGTCTGTTTGCCCCCATTAGTCGTGAAAGCATGTTGATAGTTAATAATTTATTGCTGACGGTGGGCGCTGTGGTGGTGCTTTTTGGTACACTTTACCCCTTACTTAGAGACGCGCTTACGGGGGATAAAATTACCGTTGGGCCACCCTTTTTTAACCTTGCTTTTGGTCTTTTAATGATTCCCCTATTTTTGGTGATGGGACTTGGGCCTTCAGCACACTGGAAACGCACCGATTTAAAGGGATTATCATCTCGTCTTTCCTTTGTGTTTATCGCCTCTTTAATGGCTGCGGGGATTAGTTTTTATATGGCTGGCGGCACTGAAATTATGGCCGCCGTTTGGTTAGGGCTTGGTTTTTGGCTATTGCTTTCTACTCTATTTGAATGGGCTAATCGTATTAAACTTTTTAAAACGGGTACCTTTAAGCGTATGGTTCGCCAGCCACGGGCCTCTCTAGGCATGAGTCTAGGTCATTTGGGTATGGCTATTGTCGTGATTGGTATTGCGGGCACCTCTTTTTGGAATAGTGAATATCAGGGTATAATGGCGGTCGGTGATAAGGCGTCTATTGGGGGTTATGATCTTACGTTTAAAGGCGTTGACGGCATGATAGGCCCTAATTATACCGCTGTAAAAGCAACATTTGATGTTAGTAAAGAGGGGACGCAACTCAAGCCCTTGCATCCACAAGCTCGGGTTTATTTAACCCCGCCTATGCCCACAACAGAGGCTGCTATTTTAAGCAGCTTTAAAGGTGATTTATTTGTTGTGATTGGGGAAGCTAATAGTGAGAAATATGATACATGGGCTGTGCGTCTTTATTATAAACCTTTACAAAGCTGGCTTTGGGCAGGGGTCGCTCTTATGGTTCTTGGCGGTCTTATATCCCTAAGTGACCGTAGGTTTAGAATGGGGAATGTTAAAAGAGGAGGTAAAACAAATGTCGCTTAATCGCTTTATACCATTGATGATTTTTTGTGTCCTTTCTTTTGCGCTTTATGTGGGCCTTAATTTAAATCCCAGCGACATCCCATCAGCCCTTATTAATGATTCCATTCCAGAATTTGATTTGCCTGTGGTCGGCGGTGAAGAGGCGAGCTTTTCCTCGGTTGATCTTACTAAAGAAGAAGGCATTATATTGGTCAATTTCTTCGCATCATGGTGCGTTCCCTGTTATGTCGAGCAGCCGTTTTTGATGAAACTTAAAGAACGCGGTTATAAAATCTATGGCATAAGTTATAAGGATAAAGCCCGCGATACCAATAAATTTCTCAGTAAAGAAGGCAATCCCTATTATAAGGTTGCGGCCGATGAAAAGGGTCGGGTTGGCATTGATTGGGGCGTTTACGGCGTTCCCGAAACCTATATCATCAAAGACGGCATTATTCGATATAAACATGCGGGGCCTATTTTAGAGATGGAATTTGAAGATAATTTTATGCCGATCATTGAAAGTATAGATCAATGAGATATTTATTAAGTTTTTTATTGTGCATGATGATGAGCTTTTCGGCTTTTGGCATTGGCGTTGATGAAAAGCCTTTGCCTGAGCCCGCCGCAGAAGCACGCGCCCAAGAATTGATGAAACAATTACGTTGTTTGGTTTGTCAAAATCAATCGATTGTTGATAGTAATGCAGATCTTGCTAAAGATTTACGTGTCATTGTTCGACAACGCATTATAGCGGGTGATACGGATCAACAGGTGATCGAATTTATGACCAGTCGTTACGGCGACTGGGTATTGCTTAAACCGCCTTTTGATGGGGCGACAATTATTTTATGGCTTTCACCGTTTCTGTTATTATTAATAGGCTTTGTTATCATTTATCAAAACCAAAAAAGAAACTCTGAAAACTTATCACCAGATCCCCTTTCAAAGGATGAAAAAGCGCGTCTTTTGGTTCTTTTAGATGAAAAGGAAAATGTATAATGTATATGATTCCTTTGATTTTTCTAAGTCTTATCGCTGTTACTTTTATTATTCTGCCTTATTATAAAAGCCGTAAAAGTCACTATCATGAAGCACCAGATGTTGGCGTTTATAAAGCGCAATTAAAAGAATTAGATCTCGATATTGCTCGGGGAAATATTGAAAAAGCCGAAGCGGCAAAAGTACGCATTGAAATTGAACGCAGATTATTAAAAGCAGCGGAGCGAACTCAAAAGGACATTAATTTTGAGCCAGTAAATTATATTTTCATTAGTCTATTTATGCTGATTATTCTGTCCGCCTCGGTGCTTTATGTTTATTTAGGAAATCCTGCCATGGGGGATTATCCGAAAAAGTATGATCAAATAAGCAACATTGATGATGCAGAAATGCAAAAAACTGACCAATTAATTGCTCTGGTAAAGGCAAAGATTATTGAAATTCCCGATGACGCTCGGGGTTGGGCTTATTTGGCAAATTTGCAAATGACCAAAGGAAACCTTCATCAGGCCTCAGAATCACTTTTTCAAGCTCATCTTTTAGAACCAAATAATTTTGATTACCAATTAATGTACGCCGAAAGCCTTATTATGGCATCAAATGAGCGGGTAATTCCCGCCGCAAAGCTTATCCTTAACAAAGCCGCCTTGCTTGATCCAAATCATGCGGGGCCTAAATATTATCTCGCCCTTGGTCAATTTCAAGGAGGCGAGGTTGAATATGCGCGCGCCGAGTGGATAAAAATTAAAGCAGACCTTAAAGCAGATGATCCGTTAATGCCGTTGCTAGATTTTTGGATCGGCAAGGCAGAACAAGAACTTGGTATGGGATTAGCGCAAACGCGCGCACCTTCCATATCAAAGGAACGGGCCATATCAAAGGAACGGGCCATATCAAAGGAACAAGCTGAAATAATTCAAAATATGGACGGTGACCAGCAACAAGAACTCATTAAACAGATGGTTATGCAGCTTGCGGAAAAAATGAAACAAAATCCGCAAAATATAGAAGGATGGCTGCGCCTGTCACGGGCCTATAGTGTGCTAGGGGAGAAGCAAAAAGCGATTGATGCCATCAATAGTGCTTTAGATAATGCTCCAGAGGCACAAAAACCGCTTTTGCAAAAAGAACTGGAAAAATTATCAGATATAGAGTAATATTGGTTTCTTAGTCGCAGAATGGTGACGTTTCCAAAAAGGCAGAAAGTCTTTATTTCCATTAATCATAGGGGTTAGTGGGGCAATTTATTTTGGAAAATATAAATGAAAGTCGGTCCACAGTCACAAACGTTGGTTTCTTTAACCTCCTTGCTAAATGCTTCAAAGCAGCAACAGCAGGAGGATCAAAAAGCTAAGGAAATTCAAAACCCACGGGACGAACGTGTTGCTAATCGTGTTAGCGACCGTAATCAACTCATTCAGCAAAATCGCGCGGCAATTGAGAAAATATCAGATGATATTCGTATTAAAAGTCTCTCTAATCTAACAAAAAACAGTGATGTTCAAGGCGGCAGAAATCTAAATTTAAGAGAGAATCTTTCAGGAAATGAAGGCCAGCCGCTCTTTAAAAACCTTGGTCAAATCGTAGACATTAAAGTCTAATCTTCTTGTTCTTCTTGATTGATTTGATATTTCATAATGATCGGCATCTGCGCCAAAGCAAAGACAAAACTTAATGGCATAAATATCCAT
>CALDNY010000369.1 GCA_937914685.1 uncultured Kordiimonadaceae bacterium | reverse complement strand
CTGTCAAACATTTTAAGCCCCCTGCCAGTCGTTCAGAATCCAAGGAAACCTACATGATAGCACAAGGATTTAAGAGGCCATTATAATTCCCTTTGTAAGGATTTACCCCTAAATATATGAAAAAAGATCATTTTCCTACAATATATGGTGAATATCTTTGACCTTTGCTGCGAATCTTGCTATTGGACTTTTCTTTGTAGGATAGGAAATATAATGAATATTCGCGAAGCTCTCACTTTTGACGATGTTTTGCTTGTTCCCCAAGCGTCAGAAATACATCCAAGGCAAGTTATCTCGCAATCCGCGCTCACAAAAACCATTAGTTTGAACATTCCGCTTATCTCTGCGGCGATGGATACTGTGACCGAAGCCAATATGGCTATTGCTATGGCGCAGGCTGGCGGCCTTGGAATCATTCATAAAAATTTTACCGTAAGTGAACAAGCTATCGAAGTGATACGTGTTAAGAAATTTGAAAGCGGCATGGTGGTAGACCCTCTTACTATTCACCCTGATCAAACCCTAAGTGAAGCCTTCACGATCATGAGTGCTGCAAAAATCTCTGGTGTTCCTGTGGTAGAACGTGGCACTGGTAAATTAGAAGGTATTTTAACAAACAGAGATGTGCGTTTTGCCACCAATATGCAACAACCGGTCAGCGAACTTATGACCAGTGAAAATCTAATCACAGCAAAATCAAATGTCACGACCAAAGAAGCCAAACAACTTCTTCACCAAAACCGAATTGAAAAAGTCATTATTGTTAATGATGATTATAAATGTGTGGGTTTGGTGACCGTAAAAGACATTGAAAAAGCCAAATTAAATCCCAATGCTTGTAAAGATAGCGAAGGACGCTTAAGAGCAGGAGCGGCTACGGGTGTGGGCGATGATGGTTACGAACGCGCCGAAGCACTGATAAATGCAGGTGTTGATTTTTTAGTGGTTGATACATCACATGGTCATTCACGTAGCGTTCTTGATATTATCAGTCGCATAAAAAAAGCTTATCCAAACATTCAACTTTGCGGAGGAAATGTGGCAACGGGCAGTGGTACTCAAGCTTTAATTGACGCAGGAGCAGACGCTGTAAAAGTTGGTATTGGTCCTGGATCAATTTGTACAACTCGCATCGTCGCTGGTGTGGGTGTGCCGCAATTAACCGCCATTATGGACGCCGTAAAAGTCGCCGATAAAGCAGGCGTTACTATTATCGCTGATGGTGGTCTTAAAACTTCTGGTGATATTGCCAAAGCAATAGCCGCAGGATCTACTGCTGTTATGGTTGGCTCATTGTTGGCAGGAACCGAAGATGCGCCGGGTGAAGTATTTCTTCATCATGGACGTTCTTATAAATCATACCGTGGTATGGGATCTATTGGTGCAATGTCACGCGGTTCAGCCGACCGTTATTTCCAAGAAGAAGTATCAGACAGCTTAAAACTAGTTCCCGAAGGGATCGAAGGACAGGTTCCTTATAAAGGGCCAACAGCCAATATGATCCATCAATTAGTTGGCGGCTTAAAAGCGGCTATGGGCTATACAGGCAGTGCCACCATCAAAGAATTTCACGCCAATGCTGAATTTGTAAAAATTTCAGGGGCAGGGCTTCGGGAAAGTCATGTTCATGATGTGACAATCACCCGCGAATCCCCAAATTATCCCTCAAGTTAAGGCTATTAAATGCTCCCCTCAGCCAGAATAGAAGCTGTCATAGAACTTACAGAAAACGTTTCTGCTACGCTTCGTGATAATGGTGCCTCCGCCGATGTTATAGTTCGTAATTTTTTCAATGCGCGGCGCTACGCGGGCTCAAAAGACCGCCGTTATGTCACGGAAAAGCTTTATGAAATTATCCGCCGTTGGGAATTTTTAACAGATATAACAAAATCTGATCCACGAAAAATGGTCATGGCTCATCTGCAGTTAAGCGATGATGATCCCAAGGCTTATTTTAATGGTGAGCCACATTCTCCTGCGGCCTTAACCGATGAAGAAATTTTATTTTTAAAAAATGTAAAGCCCGAACAATTAGAGCATCACAGATTAAATTACCCCTTATGGTTAGAGGATAGATTAAAAGACCGCTTTGGCGATAAATTTAACCAAGAAATGACAGCCCTTAATCAACGGGCGCCATTGACATTACGCATTGTCCGTAAAACCAAAGAAATCGAAGCCTTTTTATTGGAAAAAGAAATTGGTTATAACCGCGGCGTCTATGCCAATAGCGCCATCATACTCAATGAGAAAATTCAAATTCGCGATTGGCCTATTTATAAAAACGGCCTTGTTGAAATTCAAGACGAAGCGGCGCAGTTAGCGGTAAAATATGTGGAACTGGCCCCCGGTCAACAAGTGATGGATTTATGCGCAGGAGCCGGCGGCAAAACCCTAGCCGCGGCAGGATATATGAAAAACAAAGGGCAAATTTATGCCTTTGATATTTCAGAAAATCGCCTTAAAGATTTAAAAACCCGTGCTAAAAGATCAAAAGTCCATATCGTTCAACCCCGTGTTTTAAGCGTCAGGAATCGCGCAAAAATATTGGAAGAATTCAAAGGAAAAATGGATCGGGTGATCTTGGATGTGCCTTGTAGTGGCACGGGTACATGGCGGCGCAACCCCGAAGCCCGTTTTCGCCTATCCGAAGAGAGCCTCAGCCAATATGTTAAAACCCAAAGCGAACTTTTAGAGGAAGCATGGCAGATCGTAAAAGCCGGCGGGCGCGTTGCTTATATGACATGTTCCATTTTAAAATCTGAAAATGAACAACAAATTGAACAGTTTTTATCCAGTCACTCTGACGCAACTTTAATTCCCATCCGCAAACAAGGCATTGAAGCCTTAGAAGGCACATTATTGGTCAGCCCCTTTAGCAGACAAATGGATGGATTTTTTGTGGCAATATTAGAAAAAGATAAAGTACAAAAATCACCAGAATTACAAGAATTACAAGAATAATAGAATTGATATGAACATGACCGACCGTATTTTAATCATTGATTTTGGCTCCCAAGTTACCCAGCTTATTGCAAGACGCATTCGTGAGGTTGGGGTCTATTGTGAAATTATCCCTTTTAATAAGGTCGACGAGATCCTCGACGACTTTAACCCTAAAGGCATTATCCTTTCTGGAGGGCCAAATTCCGTTTATGACATTGATACGCCGCGCGCCCCGGAAAGAATTTTTTCCATGAATATCCCGATCCTTGGTATTTGTTACGGTGAACAGACCATGTGTGAACAAATGGGTGGACGCGTAGAAACATCGGATCACCGCGAATTTGGCCGTGCATTTATCAAAATTAAAAAACAATCGCCATTATTTGATGGTTTTTGGCATGTGGATAATAATTATCAGGTATGGATGAGCCACGGTGATAAAATTGATGCAATCCCCGCAGGCTTTGATGTGATTGCGACCAGTGATAATGCACCCTTCGCGGCCATTGCCAATGAAGAAAAGAAATTTTACGCGGTGCAATTCCATCCCGAAGTGGTTCATACTTTGGACGGTGCAAAACTTCTTAGCAATTTTGTCAAAAACATCGTCGGCTGCAAGGGTGACTGGACCATGGCCTCGTTTCGCGAGACCGAAATCGCCAGAATTCGTGATCAAGTTGGATCAGGGCAGGTTATATGTGGTCTTTCTGGCGGTGTTGATAGCTCAGTTGTTGCGGTATTGCTGCATGAGGCAATCGGTGATCAGTTGACATGTGTGTTTGTGGACCACGGCTTAATGCGCGCTAATGAAGCGGATGAGGTGTTGAAATTATTCCGTGAACATTATCATATTAAGTTAATTCATGTCGATGCGGTTGATTTATTCTTGGATAAATTAGCCAATATTGATGACCCAGAACAAAAACGCAAAATCATTGGCGGCCTTTTCATTGATGTATTTGAAAGTGAAGCAAATAAAATCGGCGGAGCGGATTTTCTAGCTCAAGGAACTCTATATCCTGATGTGATTGAAAGCGTATCCTTCACAGGGGGGCCCAGTGTTACCATAAAATCCCATCATAATGTGGGCGGTCTTCCAGAACGTATGAATATGTCATTGGTTGAACCCTTACGCGAACTCTTTAAAGACGAAGTCCGCATTCTAGGCCGTGAGCTTGGGTTGCCAGAAGCCTTTATAGAACGTCATCCTTTCCCGGGGCCGGGCCTTGCGATCCGTATACCGGGTGCCATTACAAAGGAAAAATGCGATATTTTACGCAAAGCTGATGTTATTTATCTTGATGAAATAAGAAAAGCCGGCCTTTATAATGAAATTTGGCAAGCCTTCACGGTATTATTACCGGTGCGCTCTGTCGGCGTTATGGGTGATGCTAGAACATATGAATATGTCTGTGCACTGCGAGCCGTAACATCGACTGACGGCATGACGGCAGATTATTACCCCTACGAACATGAATTTTTGGGCCGCGTTTGCACCCGTATCATCAATGAAGTGCGCGGCATTAACCGCGTGGTTTATGATATAACATCAAAACCCCCCGGCACGATTGAGTGGGAATAGCTTAAAGCAAAGACAATAAGTCACAAAATCGCCATTTATTTAACTTTAATGATAATGCTTGATTGCCTTATGAGATAAGGTCGGTTATTTTGTCGCAATATAATTATAACAGATTAATAGGAGGCCCTGGTGTCAGATGCGTTTATTCGCGAAGTAGATGAAGATCTTCGCCAGAAGCAGTTAAAGAATTTTTGGAAAACATACGGTAAATTTATCATTGGCATTGCTGTTGGTATTGTTCTGCTCGTTGGTGGAAGGTCGTTCTATAATTATATTATGGAGGCCAAATATGAAAAACAAGCCACGGCCTATGCTAATGCTTTAAAATCAGATGAAAGTCTGATCCCGACAGCACTTGACCCAATCATCGCCAGTGACGTTGACGGTTATAAAATTATTGCCACCTTTAAAAAAGCTGAATTAGCCATAAAAGCGGGTGATAATCAAGGGGCCATTAAAATATTTGATCAATTTATAGCAACAGCCAATGTCCCTCAATTTTATAAAGATACAGCAAACATCCAAGCGGCTCTGTTGGCTATTGAAGTTGAAACTACGGATCAAATCAGAACACGCTTATCGTTAATTTTAAATGGTGATAGTGGTTTTAAATATCTTGGCGAAGAACTTGTTGGTTTATCCGAATTAAAATCAGGCGAGATCGCGGCGGCAAAGACACGACTAAAAGGGCTGACAGAAGATTTAGAAGTGCCAGCATCGGTTAAAGAACGGGCCGAACAATATCTTAGTGTTATTGAATAAAAATATACTAATCGCAATTAACTGGTGGGTTATTAATGGCTTTAAATAATATAAATTATAAATTTCTTATGTCGCTGATATTGGTGGCATTTTTAACATCATCTTGTAGTGTTTTTGATGGTACATCTAAAAAAAATTCAAGAAGCACCATTGAAGGCGAAAGAATTTCCGTGTTAACTTTCGAGGAAGAAATCGTTGCCGACCCACAACTTGCAAACTTACAAATAACGCTACCAAAACCATATACCAATGAAAATTGGGACCAACCTGGCGGCAATAAACAACATATTCTACAACATTTAAATATTGCGAAAGAGCCAAAAAGAATTTGGAGCATCGACGTTGGCGAAGGATCAAATGGTCGCCATGCCTTGGTCTCGCAACCCGTTATTAAAGACGGCGTTCTTTATGCCATAGATGCCAATGCAAAAATTTCAGCCTTTAATGCCAATACGGGCAAAAAACTATGGGATCGTAAATTTAGCCTAAAAGGCGAAACTCCAAAAATTGCATACGGCGGTGGTGTCACCATTGGCGATGATGTGCTGTATTTTGTATCAGGTTATGGCCATTTTGGAGCCTTAAATATTGCCGACGGTAGCGATATTTGGGTTAAATTAATTGGTGTTCCCATGCGCGGTGCGCCAACTTATTCTGATGGCAGGGTTTTTGCAATTACCCACGACAATCAAATTTATGCCTTAAATTCCGAAGATGGTGAAATTTTATGGAACGAAGTGGGTATCTCTGAAAATGCAGGATTAGCGGGCGCGGGAAGCCCTGCAGTGATTGGAACTACCGTAATTGTTAGCTATTCATCAGGTGAAGTCTATGCGATGCGTGTCGAAAATGGCCGGGTGTTGTGGACCGATACATTAAACCGTCAAGGACGTCTTAATGCTATGGCCTCCCTAAGGGACGTTGATGGTCATCCTGTGATATTTGATGGTATGGTTTACCTGATCAGTCATAGCGGCCGAATGGCTTCTGTAAATTTACGCACAGGAATTCGAGCATGGGAGCAAAATATCGGCTCTGCTCATACTCCTTGGGTCATTGGCAATTATATTTATGTGGTAACGGCCGATTCAGAAGTGATTTGCTTAACAAGACGCGATGGTAAAATTCGTTGGATCACACAGCTTGAACGCTTTTCTGACCCAGACATTCGTAAAAATCCAGTCCACTGGCACGGCCCCGTAGTCGCAGGAGACCGCGTTATTGTAACATCTTCCCACGGGTATGCGTTAACGTTATCACCTTATACTGGTGCAGTTACAGGGGGAATAGATATGCCCGGTAATATAGAGATGGCACCAATTATCGCTAATGACACACTCTATTTTACTATGCAAAACGGCGAAATTATTGCCATGCGTTAACACCAGCGCCTTATTTAATTATGATATTTTGAATTGATCTATAATGACTTTTACAGTTGCAATTATCGGCCGACCTAATGTTGGAAAATCGACCCTGTTTAATAGACTGGTTGGCAAACGCCTTGCTTTGGTCGATGATACCCCCGGCGTTACCCGTGATCGACGCGATGCTAAGGCCTCGTTAGGGGATTATAAATTTCGCATCATTGATACCGCTGGCTTAGAACAAGGTAAAGAGGATAGCCTATCGGTGCGGATGTGGCAGCAAACAGAATATGCCATAGAAGAAGCTGACTTTACCTTATTTATGATTGATGCCCGTGCCGGGGTAACCCCTCTTGATAAACATTTTGCAGACATTATTCGCCGTGGTAAAAAACCGACAATATTGGTTTCTAATAAATCAGAAGGCCGCATCGCTACCGCAGGCGGTTACGAAGCCTTTAGTCTCGGTCTTGGTCACCCAATTCCCTTTTCCGCAGAACATGGTGAAGGGTTAGCAGATTTATACGATGCCTTTGATGAAACATTACGTTCATTGAATATTGACCCAAACAAAGAACCACAAGAAGAAGTTATCCCTAAATCTGTTTTCATCGACGGTGAAGTGAGCGAAGAAGATGAACTTTTAAGTGAAAAGATGAGCGATCTTCCCATGCAAATGGCCATTGTCGGACGCCCCAATGTGGGCAAATCGACCCTGATCAATAAATTGCTTGGCGAAGAGCGTATGCTTACAGGGCCAGAAGCGGGACTAACGCGGGATTCCGTCGGCGTCAATTATAACTATCAAGGCCGGGAACTTAGAATATTTGATACCGCAGGAATGCGGCGCAAATCACGGGTTCAAGAAAAACTTGAAAAATTATCAGTGGCAGACACTATTCGAGCCCTCAATTTTGCCGAAGTGGTTGTATTGATGATCGACGCGACCATGCCTTTTGAAAAACAAGATTTATCAATCGCCAGTCTCGTGGTACAAGAAGGCCGCGCCTTGGTCATTGCTCTGAATAAATATGATCTTCTTGAAAACCGTCAAAAAGTGATGAAAGACATCACCCATAAGTTAGAACATACCTTACCGCAGATAAAAGGAATTCCCGTAATTCCTATTTCCGCACTGACAGGACGGGGACTTGAAAAATTAATGCCGCAAATATTTGAGGCCCATAAATTATGGAACCGCCGCATTAGTACGGCTAAACTTAATAAATGGCTGGCCCAAACATTATCATATCACCCCGCACCCTCGGTTAAGGGCAGGCGCACTAAAATGCGCTATATAACCCAAGTCAAGACAAGGCCACCAACATTTGCTATCTTTACCAACAGACCATTAGATGTGGCTGATAGTTACGTGCGTTATTTACTCAACGAATTGCGGTGGGATTTTGATATGCCCGGAATTCCAATTCGTATCATGCTACGAAAAGGCGATAACCCTTATAAAAAAACCTAAACGCTAACGAACAGGAAAAATAAAATGATAAGTTACACAATGGTCGGAACTAAAAACCTTCACAAAGCCGCTGAATTTTTTGATAAAGTTCTTGGTGTGGTTGGGGCAGCACGTTTCATCGAAAATGAACGTATGATCTTATGGGGAACGTCCCCTAGTGATCCTTTTTTTGCAATTTGCCTACCCTATGATGGTAATGAAGCGACCGTCGGCAATGGTACAATGACTACATTTTTCGCAAATTCTCCCGAACAAGTGGCCGAAATCCATAAAACAGCGCTTGAAGCTGGCGGTACAAGTGAGGGTGAGCCTGGCATTCGAGCTGAAAAATATTATATGGCTTATTTCCGTGATCTTGACGGCAATAAATTTGCGGCTTTTCATCAACCAGCATAATTTAAACAACCATTAACAACCAGTGCGGAGTATAAAATGATCGGCTATACCATGCTTGGCGTTAAAGATATTCAAAAATCTGCGGCCTTTTATGACCAAGTTTTAGGACTGATGGGGGCGAGCCGTAAAATGGACCATGAAAAGTTTATTTTATGGAATAATGCCGCAGATCAACCCTCTTTTTCTATTTGTCTTCCCTATGACGGCGATACACCTACAGTGGGAAATGGTTCAATGATTGCATTTCCTGTTGAAAAAATCGAAGATGTGCATAAAGTGTATGAATGTGCCATCAAAAATGGTGCAACAGATGAAGGAGCACCCGGCTATCGGTACGGCGGTTATTATATCGCTTATTTTCGCGACCCTGATGGCAATAAGCTTGCGGCCTATATCTATGAAAATGAAAATAAAAAACATTTATAGAAACTATAATAGTCAACGGGGAGATAACGATGATTGGTTACACAATGGTAGGGTCAAAAGACCTTAAAAAATCAGGCGAGTTTTTTGATAAAGTGCTCGGCGTGCTGGGGGCAAAACGAAGCATGCAAGGCGATACATTCATTGTTTGGAGCGTAACACCCGATCAACCATCATTTTCAGTATGTAAGCCTTATGACGGCAACGAAGCATCGGTCGGAAACGGTGTGATGACCGCATTCAATGCCATGTCAGCCGAACAAGTAAAAGAAGTTTATGATTGTGCCATGAAAAACGGCGCTACCGATGAAGGCGGGCCGGGGGAACGCTCGCCGGGCTTTTACCTTGCTTATTTTCGCGATCCAGATGGCAATAAATTCGCCGCTTTCAACTATACGGGCTAAAGCTCGCCTTTAAAAAAATATATTTTTATCGCCGTTTTTAAATTTCCGGTAATCAACTATTTTTCCATTATCTTGAAAGTCTGGTGAACAGATTTTCAAGATCAACGGTGTTAAATCTTTTGGTGTATCAAGGGTCAATGGGTCTTCACCGGGAACAGCGCGAGCGCGCATGGCGGTTCTAATGGCTCCGGGATTTAAAATATTCACTCTTAAGTTGGATTTTTCAACTTCTAAAGCATAGGTTTTGACCATACATTCAAGGGCTGCTTTGCTCATGGCATATCCACCCCAAAAATGTTGTGGGTTGCGAGCAATGTTCGATGATCCGACAAAAACAGCACGACCATTTTCCGCAGCGCGTAACAAGGGATCCAATGAACGAATAAGTCGATAATTGGCGGTTACATTTAAATCAAGTAACTGGCTCCAAACCTTTGGTTTTAAGTGACTAATCGGTGTTATATCACCCAAGATCGCCGCATTGCCGATTAAAATATCAAGCACACCATGTTCGTTTACAATATGCTCGCCTAAGCGGTCGAGCGCATCATAATCCGTAATATCAAGGGGGACTAAAGTGCAGCGTCCGCCGAATTCTTTAATGTCATCATCTAACGCTTCTAAAGATCCTACGGTGCGGGCAATAGCAATGACATGGGCACCTTCGCGCGCTAACGCCACGGATGTTGCATAACCAATACCCCGAGACGCACCAGTTACTACAGCTAATTTATCTTTAAACATCATTATCTATTATCCATTAATAATGAAAATTGTTTGTCATCGTCTGGTGCATTATTATCGGTAAGTTGGGTTGGGTATTCACCGCTAAAACAAGCATCGCAATATTGCGGAATTTTATCATTACGGCCATTTTCACCAACCGCACGGTAAAGTCCGTCAATAGAAATAAATTTCAAGCTATCAGCACCAATATGGGCCGCCATTTCATCAAGGGTCATGTTGGAGGCCAACAATTTATCTTTAGAGGGTGTATCAACACCATAAAAGCAAGGATTTGTGGTCGGTGGGCTGGCAATATAAAGGTGGACTTCTTTGGCGCCGGCTTGACGAACCATATCAACGATTTTTACCGATGTGGTTCCGCGAACAATACTATCATCAACCAGAACAACAATTTTACCATCTAACTCACCGCGATTAGCATTATGTTTTAATTTAACGCCCAAGTGACGAATAGTATCTGATGGTTCAATGAAAGTACGCCCTACATAATGATTACGGATAATGCCAAGCTCAAAAGGAATGCCTGCCTCTTGGGCATAACCAATAGCCGCAGGAACGCCACTATCGGGCACAGGAACCACAAGGTCCGCTTCAACGGAACATTCCTTTGCTAGTTCCTTACCAATATTCTTACGAACCTTATAAATGCTGGTGCCATTGGTTAAACTATCGGGCCGTGAAAAATAAACATGTTCAAATATACAAGGGCGCGGATTTGATTTAGGAAACGGCATGATGCTAGAAATACCATCTTTTGTAATGCTTACCACTTCACCGGGTTCAATGTCGCGAATATAATCTGCACCAATGATATCAAGGGCGCAGGTCTCTGAGGCCAGAATATAAG
>CALDNY010000368.1 GCA_937914685.1 uncultured Kordiimonadaceae bacterium | reverse complement strand
TTAAGCACTTTTGATAAATTTTTACTTGGCACATGAAACAGGGACGCATTGGCAAAAATCCCATCAAATATATTGTCCTCCAACTTTAAATCATTAAAAGACTGGCATAAAATGGGACAATCTGAATTATCCTTAGCCATCTGGCAAAATTCTTTTGTCCCGTCTAATCCTACTGGATTATGTCCTAGTGATTTAAAATAGATCAAATCCCTACCCGGCCCACAGCCAAAATCCAGAATATCGAGGCTTTTGCGCCCTTTAAAAGGCTCAAGAAATGCTGCGTAATTTTGGTCCACATCATGGTCTTTGGTTTTTTCCCAAAAAATTTCTGCATTATTACCATAATCGTTAAAGGTAATTTCTTCTATTGTTTCAATATCTTGTTCTGTTTTATTCATCTATTTATAACTCTAGTTTTTTGCCATCAACCCATACTTCAACTACATTGATATCGTTTAATCTTGAGGCTTCTATTGTCATAGGGTTTTGATCAAAAATGGTAAAGTCTGCCAATTTTCCCACCTCAATAGAGCCAATTTTATCTTCCATAAAGCCCGCATAAGCCCCTGTAATCGTCATAGCCTTTAAGGTATCTGCAATGCTAATGGTATGTTCTGGATACCATGGTGTTCCCCCAAGAGGGCTTCGATTTACGGCATAATACATAATTTGCTGAATACGCCAAATCGCCGCAGGCAGGTCGCTATTGAAGATAAGTTTTATATTATGGTCAAGCATTGAACGCCATGCATAGGCATAATTAATGCGTTTTGGCCCAAGACGTGCTTCTGCCCATGGGCTATCATCAAGGGCGTGGGCTGGCTGCATACTTGCAATGATATTATATTTTTCTGCCTTTTTATAAAAGCTAGGCAATATCACTTGTGCATGTTCAATTCTAAAACGGTGGTCTAGGCCGGGATGTTTATCAAGAACACGCGCAAAACTATCAAGCACCTGATCATTACCCTCATCGCCAATAGCATGGACAATCATTTGAAAGCCACGATCTGCTGCTTTTCCAACCAATTTCTCAAAAGCCGCTTGGTCTGGTTTTTTCAGTTTTGCCAAGGCCAGAGGGTCATCAGAATAATTTTCTCTCATCAAAGCCGTCCGTGATCCTAATGAGCCGTCATAAAAATATTTTATGGATTTTACAGTATAAAAATTATCTTGATCAATCA
This sequence comes from uncultured Kordiimonadaceae bacterium, assembly GCA_937914685.1. Taxonomy (GTDB): domain Bacteria; phylum Pseudomonadota; class Alphaproteobacteria; order Sphingomonadales; family Emcibacteraceae; genus Pseudemcibacter. Next base: position 9,994 of record CALDNY010000368.1, on the reverse strand, counting down.
ATGGCCCACGCGCCAACCATTGATCGGTTAATTCTTTATCCGCCGCATCAATCATTCCGTAGATACGGATCGGTAATTTACCCTCAGCTCTTAGTTCGGCCATAGCGTTCATGGTATCCCGTGTCATATTGGCTTCATGAATGCTGGTGACGCCGCTTTTTGCCATAATATGAGCCCCTGCCAGAATAGCAGTTTTAAGCTGCTCTATGGTTGGGGGTGGAATATGAGTTTTAACAAGATCCTGTCCTTTATCAAGAACAGTACCTGTTAGCTCGCCATTGGCATCTCTTAAAAAAAGATCATTATTGATCGATTTATCAATGCTTGCCACTTCAAATGCTTTTTCATTAAAAAAGCTTGCAAAGCCGTGCAAAGCGTCAAGATGAACCGGGTTATCAGGAAAAGCCTGATCCAATAATTGCCGTGTTGGATAGCCGTTCGAGGCCCATATTGCCTCGTCCCAACCCTTACCTAGCAACCATTGACCCGGTTCTGGCTTGGGATAATAAGCCTTAAGGCGCTTGATCATTTCTTCAACCGTTAAAACGCCGATCAAACTCACTTTAATTTTTTCAAGCCCCATATAAACAATGTGAGTGTGGCTATCAAGAACGCCGGGCAAAATTGTTTTATTCTTTAAATCAATCTGCTTGGCATGAGGATATTCCATATTTAATGAGGATAAGCTACCAACGGCGGCAATTTTATTGTCGATAATAGCGACCGCCTGCGCTGTTGGTTTTTGGGAATCCATAGTGATAATATCAGCATTCAAAATTGTCACAGCTTGTTCATTTTCAGCGCAGGAAAATAGTATAAGAGAGAATAGTGCTATTAATAACGGCCTCATTATTGATCCTTCATGGCTGTAAATGGGTTATAGAACCCGCAGAATTGATAATTTTATCTTTAGAATAATAGAGGGGAAAATAATCACCTTTATTCCAATTTTCAAATAAATCCGCATAATGAATACTATCAGGATTACCGCTTTGACCGGGGCTATTGGTGCCCATGGTCAAATCCCAGTCCGCGGTATCGACTATCATGCGAAAACTCGCGCCTGATCTTTGCTGAGCATTACCGTGATTGGCATTAAGAGTGTTACTACCGCCGCCGCGTCCCAAGGGGGCAATATTGACTTTAGCGCGCATTTGATCATCAATCAGATGATTTAATGGATGAATAATCTGAGCAAAATGGATTTTCCCATAAGCCCAATTTTTCATATCATCGCCAAAGTCTGCGCTTAATGTCTGAACCGCCTCTTCCAAACTTTCAACCATCATGCGGTTTCTGACTTTTTTGGGTTTTTTACCAAAAACAAATTCAGGGGCCTCCGTGATCCATTCGGTCATTTTTTGACGACTGATATTGGGCAATGATGCTTCAAGTGAGCTTGGGATCATAAGTTTATTGACGCGAAGGAGCATGGTAAGCTCCCATTTATCAAATAAGGCCGCCGCCGCACTATCCCTGTCTAATCTATGATCCCAATTGCTGAGCAAGTTTCGTGCTTTTTTTAATTTGCGTGGGACTTTAAGAGCTTTAATGAAAGGGGTTATTTTTTCACCATTGATCGATTTAGTATCATATTGCAGAGCCATACTGTCTTTAATTGTGTGATTTTTAACGTCCTTCATCACTTCTTGCAGGCGTTCAATCCGCGCGGGATCTGAATAAAAATTGGAAAAAATATTGGGATAACCATCAGGAACATTGTGGTTATTAGCTGTACCGTACCAGCCACTTTCAGGATTTGATAAATGGGGCATGGATTTTATGGGAACATATCCATTCCATTCGTATGTGCCATCACCAATGATCGGCAAACTACCGTCCCAACCAAAACGTACAGGGCTTAATCCCACGGATTGCCAGCCGATAGTGCCATTCTTGTCGGCCCAAACCATATTTTCACCGGGCAATCCTGAAAAACTACAGGCTTGGCGAAATTCCTCCCATGTTGTGGCTTGATCCATTCGTAAACTCGCAAGATAAGGGGTCGCGCCAAGGTCAAGCCATGCCGCTTTTAACCCGTAAGCGAGGTTGTTTTCAGGGTCTTCAAATATAACAGGGCCATGAACGGAATATTTTAAAGTCACACTGTGCGCACCTTGGCCTCTAACATTTATTGTGTCTTGTTCAATGGTCATATCTTTCCATTGACCATTATAGCGATATTGATTGGGGTTTTCAGGGTTGGTTTGATAGACATAAAGGTCTTCTTGATCAATGGCAAATATGGTAAGTCCCCACGCTCCATATTGATTATGACCGATGGAAATGCCGGGTAAGACCGGCTCGCCCGCGCCAATAACATCCCATGCCTTGGTATTACCATTGGCGGGGGCATTTAAATGAACCATATAACGCAGTGATGGGCTTTGGATAGTCCTGTGCGGATCATTGGCCATAATTGGCTTACCGCTTTTGGTTTTCGTGCCTGATATGACCCAATTATTACTGCCAATATTATTGATGCCTTCCAATGGATCATTCCAGAATTTTTCATCAAATGACGGCAGGGCTTTATTAAGAACATTGGCCATTTTTGGTGTTTTTAAGTCAGTTTCATCAAATTGCGGCATACTACGTGAGGCAATGTAGGACGCCATGATTTGATCAGTGATTTTAGAAAGATCTATGTCGTCCAAGGCTTTAAGATAAGCATCACGATAAAAAGGCAGTATTTTTCGGGTTTTATCCGCCCCTAATGCCGTGATGGTTTTTGATAACATGATTTCGTTTGATACACCGCCAGTTAAGGCGTTATGGCGGGAGATAACAATTTCAGGGCTCCATAGACCGGGAGTTATCCCCAATAGTTTAAATTCAAAAGGCAGAAGATCAGGGTTTGCCACTGTCTGCTTAATATAAGCATTAACGCCAGCGACAAAAGAATTGATAATTTCAACACCATCGGCGTGATAATGAGCCATCTCCGCATTAAGATCACCCCTAAAGCGCAGCAAGCGCGCCCCTTTATCATGGGCCAAGGCTTTTTCTCCCATTATTTGTGATAATGTTCCCGTTGCTTTACGGCGCCATATTTCAAATTGAAACAACCGATCACGGGCGGCATTATACCCTTGGGCAAAAAATAAATCCGCTTGATTTTGGGCATATATATGTGATACCCCCCATTTATCCTTAATGATCTCAACAGGTTGTTTTAACTCAACTGCGTTAACTGTTTCAACGGTTTGTGCCTGTGCCATTGTGACATTGAGCAAAATAAAGCCAATAAAAATTTCCCGCATAACAAATCCTCCATATTTTTAAGAAATTACCTTAAGGGGAATATCAGACAAATGGAAGAGGCGTTTTTGCCAATTAACTACTTGCGGGCTTTTTATAGAGAGCGTTAATTTCATTGACGAGATTATTTATGGTCTCGTCGCCGTAGCCAGAGTGAATATGAGCTATTTTTCCCATTTGATCAACAATCACCATGTGAGGAATGGCATTGATCCCATACGTTCTTGTGCCGATACGTCCATTTTTATCATGAGTAAAACTAAGGTTAACGTCGCCAAGGGCGTTGGTGAATTTTCGGAAAGTTTTACCACTTTCGCCAAAGTTTACAGCAAAAACTCTCATATTATCTTTGCCTACAATTTTTTGAAGATTATCAATCACTGGAATTTCTCTGCGGCACGGCGGACACCATGTGGCCCAAAAACTTATCACTATCACTTTGCCCCGGTGATCACTGGCTTTTATCTTATGACCATCCACATCAACACCAAGGTTTTCGGGAATAATATCACCGATATTTAATTTACCCGCCGGTTTATCAGCAGCGTATGAGCTGTTAAGAGAAAATATAATAATCAATAATGAAAATAGGATGCGCATAAAAAACTCCCTAATATTTCTAATTAGATTAGGGAGCAATTATAAAGCTGTCAAGAAATGCGCTATTTTAATCCGAATATTTATCTTTAATATCTTGCTTTGCGTTCAGGGCATTATGAGAATTCTCAAGGGATGGGTCTTCGTTAAAACATTCTATAGTGAGTTCGGTTTTCGGTTTTGGACGTTTGGAGATATTAGTGCCGAACCTTGTTGCCTTTTGTTTAGCCTTTGCGGCTGCGTCATATTTTCTATTTTCAACAATCACGAAATATGTATGTTTTTTCCCAATAGCGTACTCTGCCGCTTTAATAATAGCAAAATCACTTTCATTGGTTATTTTTTTTGAACTATGGCCTCTATATGAAAATTTATAGATTATTTTTTCTACGTCCGCAATATTCTGAGCTGCGGCAAAAACCGTTTGAAAACTTAATGTTGAAAGAGCGATTATAATGATCGCGCCCATGAATTTTAATTTCTTCATGAAATAGATAATCCTTTATGAATAGTGATTATATAAACGTTATATTATAGCAATCATAGTGTCAATTTATTAGAACGCCAAGTATTTCATGAGATATCTCAACTTTCGAGAATTCCACGTTCCGTATCAAGATCACGATTATAGGCTTTATCTTGTTCAAATTTTTCTGGAAAGCGCGCTTTTAATTTATTGATATTGGTGGTGGCTACCTGTTCAAAATCAGTATCCAATTCGCGAAATAGCATGGCAAGATACCAAAGAAGGTCGCCCGCTTCTTCTTTTAAATTAACTTTATCAAATTCACCTGTGCTCGCCGCTTTGAGAAAGGCTTCGCTAATTTCTCCAGCTTCAGTGCAAAGTCCATAGATGGCGTGGACTATATTTCCGTTTAATTTATCAATATTGAAACCCTCAACATGACCCCCAGTTAAATCATCGCCTTTGCCATAAAAAAGCCGACGTTTTTGATTGTCTAAATCTTGTCCTGTGGCGGCAAAAGTTTCAAAAACTTGTTTTACTTCTGTGGCTGTGGCTTTATCAGTAAAATATGTGTTGGAAGCGGTTCGGGCGCTGTCCTTTAAATAATTTTTCATGTTACTCCTATTTGCTAAATTTATCCGTTTCTTTGTAGCCAAATGCGTATCATAAATCAAATAACAATAAACGGATATTATGCCCTGTCATTTTAAGCCATCAATACCTATATATATTTAATAGGAGAAATAACATGACTGAATATTACGCAGAAATATTATGGAACCGTGGCCAAGATGAAATTTATACGGATAATAAATATAGCCGCGCCCATCAATGGAAATTTAATGACGACATCACCGTGGCGGCTACCGCCTCGCCTCATATTGTCCCAGCACCTTATTCTGTAGCGGAAAATGTTGATCCTGAACAAGCCTTTGTCGCCAGTTTATCAAGCTGTCATATGCTGTTCTTTTTGGACTTATGCGCAAAAAAATCTATTATCATTGATCATTATCAAGATAACGCCGTTGGCATTATGGACAAAAATCAAGAAGGTCGTATTGCCATGACCAAAGTAATTTTAAGACCGAAAGTGACTTTTTCTGGTGATAATATCCCGACCCTAGAAGAGCAGGAAATATTACATGATAAAGCTCATCATTTTTGTTTCATTGCCAATTCTGTAAAATCGGAAGTGGTGACAGAAATAATCTCTTAAAGGGCGTCTTTAGCCTCTTTGATGGCTTTTACGGCTATTTCAATATCCTTATCACTGGTGACATGAGATGATATGCTGATCCTAAAGCCTTCACGTCCTTTCCATAATGTCGGGCCAAACCATGTTTTCCCGCTTTTTTGAACATGCTCTATAATAGGCTTTATTTTTTCCTGCTCTTTTAAAGTTACAACGATTTGATTGATCACGACGTCATTTAAAATTTCAAAACCCATGGCCTTTAGCTCATTTGCAAAACCTTGTGCGTAATCACTGGTCCGATCAATTAAATCTGCCAATCCTTCTTTGCCTAGAAATTTAAGAGCGGCCCATATTTCAATTCCGCGCGCCCGTCTTGATAATTCCGGGGTAAAATTATAACCCTCTCGCATTTCCCCTTGTACCAGGTACGCCGCACTAACCCCAAAACAGTCCTGCATAACTTTTTGGTCGCGACAAAAGGCAACGGCGCTATCATGGGGTACATTAAGCCATTTATGACAGTCAAAGCTCCAGCTATCGGCCCGCTCCATCCCTTTGGCAAGGTGACGACGTTTTTTTGATGCAAGAACCCAACCGCCAAAAGCCGCATCAACATGAACCCACGCACCACTGGTTTGCGCTAAAGTGCAAATTTCATCAAAAGGATCAAACGAGCCACTATTAACATTACCCGCTTGAGCCAAAACAATAGTATGATCATCAAGAGCCGGCATTTCAGAGGCGATCATGCGGCCTTGGTCATCACATTTAACAAATTCAAATTCATTTTTGCCGTAACCCATATATTGCAAGGCAATGATATTGGTCGGGTGGATTTCTTCGCTCATAACAAAGCGCAATTTTGGGGCATTGATGATGCCATCCGCTTTAAGATCATAATTTAAATTCTGATAAATTTTAAGCCGGGCGCTTGAAAGAGCCGTAAAACCCGCCATTGTAGCACCAGTGACAAAACCAAAACCGCAATTTTGATCAAAACCAAAAAGATCAAGCAACCATTTACCGGAAACCATTTCCAATTTTGCCGCCGTTGGGCTCATCACACTAGGGCCACCGTTTTGATCCCAAACTGCCGCCGTCCAATTGGCAGCAACCGCCACAGGCAGAGCTCCGCCAGTGACAAAGCCATAATAACGCCCACCTCGCGATGAAACCACGCCCGGTTCACCCACATCATTGAGCATTTTAATGACCGAAGTGGCGTCGGTGCCATCATCACTGAGCGGTTGATCAAAATATTCTAGAGCATTGATCGCGCTTTGATTTGGGGTAACGGGGCGGCTATCAAGGCTTTCTTCAAATGATTTTGCCGCTTTTAAAACGGTGTCATAGAGCTCTTGATTAAATTTCATTTCAATTTCCTTTTATTTACATCTGCCTAACTTTAATCAATAATGAGAATATTCCAATATCAATCTTTAGAATTGATAAAATGATTTTTTTGAGCAATGTGAGATAAATAATGAATAAAACAATTGAAATTTATGGCAAAAATACTTTGCGAATGTTGATTTTATTAGCAGCCTTGATTGTTCCTGTGACTTTCGGTGGTAAGATCATTAAAAATTCTGGCATCCTTCAACTTAATCAAAATATAGAATATGCGACCATCTGTGGTTCTTTGATCCTTATTTATTATTTTATTTTTATGCTCAGTGCAAAAAAATTGGTGTTGCCTTTTCATACAATGGTCGCTTTGAAATATTTTCTAGTGATTTTGGTGATATATTGGTTCTGTTTTGATCTTTATATGATCATACAATATCAAGGAATTTATTTAGATTATCAGGCTTTAATTAGAAGCCGCGCCATTGTCTGGCGTGATGTGGCAGAACTGCCTTTGGATGTGCAATATAAGGATGCATATGTGTTATTTTTGCTGATAACCACATTTTTGCGCGCCTTAATGCTGGTTTATATTGGCTATATTTTACTTAATAATAATGATCAAAAAAAATTAAGTGCCAGAAGAAAAATAAGAACCAAGTCCGTTGAAGAGTTAAAAATTAATTTGCATCCTTCTATTTTAAAGAAATATCAAAACAAAGATTAAGGATTAATGATGAAAACTGCTTGTTACGGTCTTATTATATTTTTAATGACGCTAAATTGTTTTGCCCAAACCAACGAGACGGCAATTACAGAAAAAATACGCGCACAAATACGCGCACAAATTCAAGAAGACGGTAGCGTCATTAACATTGTAAAATCGCTCAAACGTTTTGAACCTTTATGGCAAGCCGCCGATAATAGTACGGTTAAAGTGAGCCGTAATTTAAAATATGGTCCCGATCAAAAACAAGGCTTTGATCTTTATCAGCCGGTGGTAATGCCCGATACGCCGTCCCCTATTTTAATCTTTCTTCACGGCGGATCATTTGTGGCAGGGGATAAAGCCATGTACGCTAATGTGGGTTATTATTTTGCCAAAGCCGGCATTACCAGCATCATTATGACATACCGCTTGGCTCCTGAGTTTAAATGGCCCTCAGGCACGCTTGATTTGGCTTTGCAGATAAAATGGCTGCGTGATCATCCACAACAAGTGAAATCAGGCGATGTTTCAAAAATTTTCCTGTTTGGACATTCCGCAGGGGCGCAACATGTGGCCAGCTATATATTTGAGGAACAATATCAAATTAAAAATGATGGAGTTGTTGGGGCAATTTTAGCATCGGGTTCGGTCTATGATACGGCTATTTTAAAAAATGATGCCGATCCACAATATTATGATTATTTTGGTCGTGATCCTGCCAAATGGCAAGATATGTCAGTGTTGGATAAATTAGACGGCCGAAAAATCCCCGTCTTTGTCGCCAGCGCCCAATATGACAAAGATAATTTTCAGTATCAAGCCGCAACCATGATTGCCGCCCTCTATAAACGCGATAAAACCATGCCGATGGTTAAGCAGGTTTTGGACAATAATCACCTATCGGAAGTTTTTCATTTTAATGCAATTGACGACACTTTTGGCCCTGATATTTTGAAGTTTATCCGCTCAAAAAGCATCTCAGTCCGTTAAAGCCTTTTTAATGGCCCCAAGCGCTACTTCCAAGTCTTGTTTTGTGGTTTCATGGGATGAGACGCTCATACGAAAGACATTGCGGTTTTGCCATTTTGTCGGGCCAAACCACGCCTCGCCGCCCTCCTGCACCCGTTCCATAACGCGCTTTAGTCGCTGATCATCATTATCCTTTAAGCAAAAGACTACCTGATTGATCACCACGTCATTCATAATGGTGAAGCCAATTTTTTCCAGCTCTTTTGAAAAATTAAGGGCGTGATCGCAACATTGATCAATCATTTGACCAAAGCCGTCTTTACCAAGATGCTTAAGAGCCGCCCATACATCAATGCCCCGCGCACGTCTTGAAAGCTCCGGGGTAAAATTATTGGGAATCCGCTCGCCGTCGGTCAACAAATAACTAGCGGATATAGTGAATGTTTCCATAAAGGCGTTGCGGTCACGACAGATGGCAATGGCACTATCATAAGGAACATTGAGCCATTTATGACAATCAATGCTCCAACTATCAGCCAGTTCCATGCCTTGCGCTAGATGTTTTCTGGTTTTCGATACTTTAATCCATCCACCAAAGGCACCGTCCACATGAACCCATGCCCCAGCTTTTTTGGCAATAGCGCAGACTTTAGAAAAATCATCAAATGCTCCGCTATTAATATTACCCGCTTGAATGATTACGATTGTTTGAGCGTCTAAGGCCGGCATTTTATCAATGATGATAAGGCCTTGGTCGTTCACAGCAACAAATTCCATTTCATCACTGCCGTGGCCCATATAATTTAAGGCACTAATATTGGTTGCATGAATGTCTTCACTAATGACAAAGCGGATTTTGGGGGCTTTTTTAAGACCGCCTTTTTTAAGATCATAGCCACAGTTTTTATAAATTTTATGACGCGCTGCTGAAAGTGCCGTAAAGGCCCCCATGGTTGCCCCCGTCACAAAACCCATCCCGCAATCCTCAGGAAGGCCGAGCATTTGAACAATCCATTTTCGTGAAACTTGTTCAAGTTTCGCCGCCGTATAACCAAGCATGGTTAATGTTGCATTTTGATCCCATGTCGATGTGAGCCAGCTAGAGGCGACCGAAACAGGTAAGGTACCGCCAACCACAAAGCCAAAAAAACGTCCGCTTCGGCTTAATGTTGTGGCAGGGCCGCCAATTTCATGGAGCATTTTAACAACGTCCAACGCTGGCGTTTTTTCTGTTGGCATCGCTTCATCAAATATATTTAAGTTTTCTATGGCTTTTTTTGGTGGCACCACAGGATTTGTGGCTAAGCCATTTTCAAATTCTTCGGCAGCGCCACATATATATTTAAATAATTCAACATCAAAACTCATTTATCATTCCTTAGATTTTAATAAGCCTGAGACCTCAGCATAACTAAAAGATTCCCATAGACAAGAATATTTGTTATTTTTA
>CALDNY010000367.1 GCA_937914685.1 uncultured Kordiimonadaceae bacterium | reverse complement strand
TATGGGAGTTTTCGGATATTTTAGACGGCTCACCAGCACGCTCAGTAGCGATAGGAGCCGTATCAGCTTTACTGAAACGCTCACTATCCCGAGCACTGTCCTGAGTGCTGTTTCTAGCACTTAGCGGCATCTGATTAAATAATATGTCAACATTAGTTGTCATTTTATGTGTTTATCCAAAATTGTTTAACTCGCCAAATTAAATGCAAAAAGCAGGCCAGTTTTTAAAAATTACATAACATTCTGATTCTAAAAGATTTTTAATTTTAAATTGTTGGGTATAACTTTGAAGGGGCAAAAGATTCCTAAAAAGTAATGCTAATTTTACCTAGGGTGCTCAATTTTGCCGTCCTAGTGTTTTCAGAAGACGCTGTCGTTAAAATTATAGTGATTTAATGTGCAAAAATGAAATTGGCATCAAGTTTGCATATAAAGAGGGGGAAGAACAATGAAAGTCGCGCCCTAAATGTGGCCAGCAAGATTATAATATGATAATTTTCTTTTATTAAACAAATGGTTAGAGTGATATGACAGAGAAAAATAAATGGATAGAACATACGGTTTCAATAGGTCAATATATGGCTGTTTCGCGTAATATTTTCCTTATCTGGCAACTGTTGCCTAGCGATTACGACCTTGTTGGGGGAGTAGATAATGTCAATTAATTCACTGACCGGACTTTTTACAAGTCAAACGGCCCTTAGAACCATTTCGAACAACGTCGCCAATGTTAATACAGAAGGATACGCCCGTCAGGTGGTTAGGCTTGACCCTATTATTAATGGTGGCATTGGCAGCGGTGTACAAATTACCAGCATTGATCGGATCGTTGATAAATTTCTTGAAAAAGCGGCTTATGAAACCAAGGCAGACGCGGCGCGTTATGACATCGAAACTACTTTTCATACACGTATGCAAGCCCTTCTAGGTCGCCCGGACGTCAATAGCTCGCTTAGTGGTAAAATTGATGACGTGTTTAATTCACTGTCGGAACTTGCTTTAAATCCTCTTTCAACAATTTTAAAAGATTCAACCGTCTATCGTCTAAATTCCTTTGGTGATGAAATTGGTATGCTGGCTCAGAATATTCAAAGTATGCGTTTAGACGCAAGCACACAAATTTCAGAAGCAACAAGCAATATTAACGGTCTTCTTAAAAGAATTGATTTCCTTAATCCACTTATTGTTAAAGAAACTGTGACCACGGGCAACGCGGCTTCATTGGTAGAGCAGCGCGCTCAAGCCTTAAGCGAACTGGCGGATCTTATTGATATAAATATTGTTGAAGTGGGTAATAATAAAGTAGAAATCACTACAAAATCAGGAGTGTATCTGATCGGGCGTTCTCGAAAAGAAATACATTATAATGCACCAGGGATTGTGACGTCATCCTCGCCGTTTCCACCCATTACTGTTCATGATGTTGATCCGGTCACTGGCACTGTTAGTACAACAGGGATAGCCTTGGATGATGATATATCGTCGGGTAAATTATTTGGACTTTTAAACTTACGTGATACTGAACTGGTGGCTATGTCCGAAGAGCTCGGTGCTCTTGCCAGTAGTATGATGGATGAATTTAACAGAATTCATAATGAAAATAGTGCCGCCCCCGCGCCCAATGTGCTTACGGGTAAGAACACAGGAATTTTAGCAACCGATCCCCATAATTTTACGGGGCAAAGCGTTTTTGCCATCACCGATAGCACCGGTGCCCTCGTTAATAAAATATCTATTGATTTTGCAGTAACGGGGCCAAATATTTCTGATGTTATTAACGCCGTTAATGCCGGACTTGGCGCGGATGGTACGCTATCATTAACCAATGGAGTGATGAGCCTTAATGCAACTGTTGCGACAAACGGCGTTTCAATTTCACAAGTAACCGCAAATCCAAGTGATCGCGCTGGACGCGGTTTTTCTCATTATTTTGGAATGAATGATTTAATTGAGGCACGCTCCGCGGGCATCTATGAAACAGGCGTCCAAGGGACTGATCAGCACGGCTTTACGGTCGGGAGTACAATGACCTTGGATCTTAAAGGTGCAGGCGGCATTGATCTTGCAAATTATACCATGACTATAACGGCTGCTGGAAACACATTTAATGATATCGTAACGGATTTAAACGCAAGTTCTATTGGCGGTTTTGTTACTTTCTCTCTTAACGCGGCGGGGGAGCTCATTTCAACACCTACGCCTGGTTATAAAAATGCAAAATTACATGTAAAATCTGATAGTACCTCTCGTGGGACAACCAGTGTTCCTATTTCTGATTTTTTTGGTATTGGCAATAAATATTTAATTGATAGCTCTTTTGATTTTCAGGTGGTTCAAAGAATTTCTGATAATGTAAATCATCTTTCATTGGCAAGATTTGATAATGCGGCTGTGGCGGGGGCTAATGCCCTGAGTTTTGGTGATCAATGGGGCGCGATTGCCTTACAGGAATTGGAGAATGCCACGGTTAAGATTAAAAAAGCGGGTGGACTAAACCAATTTAACAGCACTTTGGGCCAATATTCAGCCGCCGTTCTTGCTGATTTTGGTTTTAGGGCGCAATTAGCAGAAGATTTCGGCGGAGATAGTTCGGTTCTACTAGGCGAACTTGAACAACGTATAGCAAGTGTCTCCGGTGTAAATATTGACGAAGAATTAAGCAACATGATTATTTTTCAAAATGCCTATAGCTCCTCTGCGCGTATGCTTTCGGTGGCTCAGGAATTATTCGATGAAATACTTAGAATTGTATAAGATTTAAAAAATAGGATAAAACAATGACACGTGTATCAAGTTTTGGCCAACAGCAAGTAGTGTTAAATGGTTTACTACAAAGCCAGTCAAGTTTATTTAAAGATCAAAAGCAGGTCGCTTCTGGTAAAATTCATGACACTTATCAAGAATTTACCGGTGAAGTCAGCACTCTGCTTGGCACTAAAAGCATTTTGGACCGCACAGAAAGTTTTATTGGCGCCTCAACCCACGTCATAAGAAATTTGGATATTAACGATCTACAGCTTAAAAATATTATAGGCAAAGCTGAGGCAATACGTCATTCTGTACTCGAAACAATAGCCCAAGATAAAACATTTGTTATGATGGATGTTATTAGAGAATCTTTTAGCTCTATGGTTTCTTCCCTTAATACAGACCTTGGCGGGGCCCATATATTCAGTGGTGGCCGCACGGATGTTCCACCTGTGGTCGGTAATCAGTTAAGTGATCTGGTGGCAGCGGTAGCCGCAGGCGATTTATTTCAAAATGATCAAAATAAGGCAGTGGCTAAAATTGGTAAGAATACCAATATGGAATATGGATTGCTTGCTGACGGGGTGGCGACTAATATTTTTGCCGCCATTAAAAATATTGGTGATTTTGATAATATAACCCCTATTTCTGGTGCTTTAACCCCGGCCCAACGTACTTTCTTAGAAAGCCAATTAGCGGTTTTCGATACGGCTATTGAAGAATTGCGGATTGTAAATTCAAATAACGGAACCCGTTACAGTAGGGCCGATGAGATTTTCGAAGAACATAAAGGCCGGGAAACATTCATGCTCAGTTTCATTTCGGATATCGAAGACGTTAATATGGCCGAGGCCATCACCCGGGTTAATAATGATCAAATCGCCCTTGAAGTATCCTATAAACTTACCGGCGAGCTTAACAAACTTTCCTTGCTCAACTATATTTAATAAAGCGCTTAAATACTTGTATTATGCTCCAAAGTGTATTATTTGGCAGCAATGAGCACTGATCAGACACATACAAAATTGAATAGCTTAGGCATCGCCAAAAGCCCCGCCCAGACACGCGTTGTTGTTGCCATGTCGGGCGGCGTCGATAGTTCTGTGGTGGCGGCTCTATTAAAAGAGCAGGGCTATGATGTGGTTGGGATCACCCTACAGCTTTATGATCATGGCATCGCGGTCCAGAAAAAAGGGGCCTGTTGTGCGGGTCAGGATATTCAGGACGCGCGACGCGTCGCCGAAGCCATTAATATTCCTCATTATGTACTCGATTATGAAAGCCGCTTTAGAGACAGCGTCATGGAAGATTTCGTCGATAGTTATATTCGCGGTGAAACGCCAATTCCTTGTGTGCGCTGCAATCAGGAAGTAAAATTCAAAGACCTTTTGGAGACAGCAAAGGATTTGGACGCTGATGTGATGGCAACGGGCCATTATGTGCAAAAAACAGGGGGCACGGATCACGCAAAAATGTTAAAAGCGGTGGATCAGGGCAAAGATCAAAGCTATTTTCTTTTTGCGACAACCCAAGAGCAGCTCAATTTTTTGAGTTTTCCTTTAGGCGGTATGGTCAAGGATGATGTGCGGGTTTTAGCTGAAAAATACGGGCTAAGCGTTGCCGATAAACCTGATAGTCAGGATATTTGTTTTGTGCCGTCGGGCGGTTACGCCGATGTGATTGAACGTTTGCGTCCAGGGGCAGGGGAAAGCGGCGACATTGTTGATATGGACGGCAATATTTTAGGCCAACATAAAGGGATTATTCATTACACCATCGGTCAACGCCGTGGCATTGGTATTGGTGGAGGTGATCCGCTTTATGTGGTAAAACTTGATGCCCATAAGAAACACGTCATTGTTGGCTCTAAACAAGCCTTAGCTATTTCAGAAGTTCATATTAAAGAGCTTAACTGGCTCGGTGATAAGCCTATTGATGATAAAGGAATGAAAATCCAAGTAAAAGTTCGCTCAACGCAACCCGCGAGCGGGGCCATGCTTTATGCAGGAAAAACAGAGGGCAATGCCTATTTCATATTGGATGATGCAGACTACGGTATTTCTGCGGGTCAAGCCGCTGTCTTTTATGATAATGATCGTTTACTTGGTGGCGGCTGGATCAGTCGTGCGGTTTCTCCCATTGACGGTTAATTTTATATCGCCCTAAAATATCTGTTTACAGCCAAATGACTATTCTCTATAAGATGCGCAATTCTGCACTTTTTAAGAGTCGAATTATCATATTTTGGTGAGGCGGGGTAGCTCAGCTGGTTAGAGCAGCGGAATCATAATCCGCGTGTCGGGGGTTCAAGTCCCTCTCCCGCTACCAAATATAACAAGGACTTAGCTGTAATTGGCCAAGTCCTTTATTGTTTCTAGCTACAATCTAGCTACAATCAAAAGTATGTATTTCCAGGGTCTTTTGTTCATAGAGTTGAAGATGGCATCTGCATCAAATCAGCTTTATTCAACAGCATATTTAATAAGTGATTATTTCACATTGAAGAATGAATTTTCTGGAATCCATATATAATGGAAGACAATTC
>CALDNY010000366.1 GCA_937914685.1 uncultured Kordiimonadaceae bacterium | reverse complement strand
TAGCAGCAAGATCAAGATAAGAACGACGTTCCTCGTCAGAAACAGTCCCCTCTTTCATACGCAGTGTTTCAAGATAGCCATTAAGTGAAGTCAACGGTGTTCTAAGGTCATAAGAAATATTAGCGAGCATTTCCTTGCGCATAATCTCCGCATCACGAAGTTGACTAATTTGATCAATTATTTGATCGGACATGCCAACAACATTTATGCCCAATTGGTCTATCTCATCCCCATTATCATCTTTGCGCCAAGGTGTCAGTTCAATAGGATTTATGAAATTGCTGTGGCGAAAGCGGGCTACACTACGACTAAGATGTCTAAGGCGGCGGGTAAGCCAGTTAAAAGACAGAAATCCCAACACTAAGGAAATAAATAAACAAGCCACAGCGATACCAATTGTTATTCTAAGAATATAACTATCACTGATCATTGTTGTCATAGAATCGAAAAATTCGCCGCCCAACACAATATAAAGATAACCCTTCAATACATCCCCTTGCATTAAAGGAGCCGCTGAGAAAGCTTTTTTACGGCTAGAATCCCGTGGATCATCACCAAGAATAGGAAAGGTATTTTGTGCTGTAATAAAATTATTAATGGGCTCAAGAGAGACAGTTTTTCGAACAACTTTGCCCGGCGGTGCATTATAGGCAAGAATTTTCCCTTCAACGTCAACGAGGTAGAATTCAATACTGGGGTTAACCACCATCAAGGTATAAAATAGCTTATCTAAGGCCTCATTATTAATGTCGTCCCCTTTTAGCAATTCTGTTTCCTTAACGATAAGGGCTGCGACCTCTCGGTTTAATTTTTGGGTTACTTCCTGAAAATAAAGTCGGGTCGTCGAAACCATCAAGATCACATAGCCTATGCTAATGATGCTCAACAGCAAAAAAAGCGTTATAAAAAGCCGTGAAGACAATGAATTAACAACTGATTTCATAGGAAAATCCTTTAGGTATAGTTGAATTTATAACCAACGCCCCAAACGGTAAGGATATGATCTGGATCGGAAGTATCGGTTTCAATCTTGCTACGAAGCCTGTTTATATGGGAATTGACAGTATGTTCATAACCACAGTAGCTATGCCCCCATACCTGATCCAATAATTGTTGTCGGGTAAAAACGCGGCCTACATTAGAGGAAAAATGAGTTAATAGATCAAATTCCTTTGCTGTAAGATCAATTTGTTTGCCGCTAACAAACACTTCGCGTTTTTCTGGATCGAGCGTAAGATTACCAAGAACACGAATGGCCTGATTTTCAGATTTTGCCGCAGAAAATATTTCATTGCGGCGAAATATGGCTTTCACTCGCGCCAATAATTCATGAATACTGAAAGGTTTTGTCAGATAATCATCCGCACCAATTTCAAGCCCCACCACCCTCTCGACATCCGAGGATTTAGCACTCAACATCAATATGGGGGTATAGTCTTCTGCTGCTCTTAGGTTTCGGCAAACCTCAAGCCCATCCATACCCGGTAGCATTAAATCGAGAATGATCAGACAATATTTTTCCGCAGTTGCCATTTTTAGGCCACTGACGCCATCTTGTTGCCAAGTGACCTTACAATCAAGATCGCGCAGATGCAGACACAATAAATTACCAATATCGGCGTTATCTTCAATGATCAGCACGTTTCGTTTAGTAGACAATTTATCGGACCTCATAGGTTTTCAATCATTATAAACATAAAATATCACGAAACCATCACGTGGGACGACATAGACAAAAAAAAATTAAAGAGCACTGCATTATACTTAATAATCCACCCATTGAGCCATAAAAAAAACCACCTCTATTCAACCTTTTGCGCTAAAACTGCCGCAATTGTTGCTATACCGTCAATGAAATTACCGACGCGGATATTTTCGTTGGGGCTGTGTTGATTGTTATCAGGGTTGACGGTGGGTACGGATAGTGCCGGGATATTTAAAGTATCAACAAAAGGTGATATGGGGATCGAGCCGCCCATTGTCCTGAGTAGAATGGGTTCTTTGGCATTTAAATGAACCAATGCACTTCTGGCAAAGCGACCCACTGAACTATCAAATTCCGTACGAAATGCGGGATAAGCTATGTCGTAATTTAGCCGCACTAAATTTTTGTGATTCTGCCGTTCCTCATCCGTTGGTTCGTGATCAATGATACTATAGCCAAGATTGCTAATATGATCTTTGATAAGACCGACAAGATAAACAGGGTCGCTTTCTTTGACTAAGCGCATATCAATTTCTGCGGTTGCAATGGCCGGAATTATAGTGCGCGCTTGCTTGCCCACCCAAGCCGATGACATTCCGCGAATATTCAAAGACGGATACTGGATCGATAATTCCAAGCTATCAGCCACTTGATCAGGGGTGGAAAAACCCATATTTTTTTGTAGTTGTGCTTCATTATTGGGGACGGCGGCAAGGATTGCACGAACCTGATCAGATATTTCAACGCCGTCATAATAACCATCAATCAGCACCCGACCATCGGCCGACTTCATAGAGGATAATATCCGCGCCAAGTGAAAAGCGGGGTTGGGAATATAATTGCCGTAATGGCCGCTATGTTGCGCAACTTTTGGGCCATATGTGGTCAGGGTCATTTCAGCAATGCCGCGAGCCCCAAATGCCAAGGTGGGCGCACCTGATCTATGAGGTGGCCCGTCAAATATCAACAGCATATCTGATGCCAGTTCTTCGCGGTTATCAAGCACGGCTTGAGGCAGGTGCGGTGATGAGAGTTCTTCTTCCGTATCAATCACCACTTTTAAATTAAAATCAGTGCTCACGCCCAAGTTTTCTAAAACATCAAGAGCCTTTAAAAATTGCGTATTCGGCCCTTTTGAATCGGAAGCTGAGCGCGCGTATATGCGCCAATCAGGATCAATATCGCCCTTGATATTATCCCAAGATATGTCTTGCCACTCTCCCTTTTGCCAAACATTATTATCCGACTTACGCAGCACCGCTTCATATGGATTTTCTTGATACCACGCTGAGCGGTCGACTGGCTGACCGTCTGCTTGTAAGTAAACCAATATTGTCCGCTTTGCCCCAACCATGCGTTTGGCATAGATTAATGGATTTTCAGGAGTGGCAAGGCGCGAGGTGGTAAAACCACGTTTGTTAAATTCCGCTTCTACCCATTGGGTCAAATTGGCAATATCGTCCGGTTTATGACCATCGTTGGCGATGCTTAAATATTGACGAAATAAATTTAAAGCCGGGACTTTAATTTTATCGACCTCGGTTCTTATTTGATCTGCGGCAAGTTGATTTTCGCCGTGAGCCAGCAGTGGTAATGATAATGTTAAAATTAATGAAATTATAAGCCGTTTCATGATCTTCCCCATTTTTAATTTAAAATA
>CALDNY010000365.1 GCA_937914685.1 uncultured Kordiimonadaceae bacterium | reverse complement strand
ATATTTTATTTAAGAGACACAGCAAATCTTTCCACAGGTGGAACCGCCATTGACTTAACGGATGTTGTCCATCCCGATAATCGTGAAATGGCCATAAGGGCGATCATGGCCGTGGGATTAGATATTGGCGGCGTTGATTTTCTTACCGATGATATCAGCAAGTCTTATAAGGAAATTGGAGGCGGAATCGTTGAAGTAAACGCAGCCCCCGGCTTTAGAATGCATGTGGCACCAAGCGAAGGGCAGCCGCGTGATGTGGCGGGTAAAGTTTTGGAGATGTTATTTCCAACATCCACACCAAGCAAAATTCCCATTGCCGCGATCACAGGAACGAACGGTAAGACTACCACTTCAAGAATGTTGGCTCATATTATTAAAACATGTGGACACACGGTGGGATTAACCACCACTGACGGAATCTATGTTGACGGCAAAATCACCGTAAAAGGCGACACAACAGGTCCAAGATCAGCGCAAATGGTACTGCGCGATCCAACCGTTGATTTTGCCGTTCTTGAAACGGCGCGCGGAGGCTTGGTACGCAATGGGCTTGGCTACGCCAGCACTGATGTTTCGGCATGCTTGAATGTGGCATCGGATCATTTAGGCTTGGGTGGTGTAAATACATTAGAAGACCTTGCAAAAATTAAAAGGATCGTCATTGAAGCGGCTACAGGGACGGTTGTTTTGAATGCAGACGATAAAAATTGTTTACTTATGGCTGATTATGCGGAGGCCGAACATATTATGTATGTGACCATGCATCATGACCATGCGTTGGTAAAACAACATATTGTTGCAGGCGGCAAGGCTTGCGTTCTTGAAAAAGGAATGAATGGTGATTTGATTACTATTTATGATAACGGCACCCATATTCCAATATTATGGTCGCATCTAATTCCTGCCACCATCGAAGGAAAAGCCCTTCATAACGTACAAAACGCCATGTTCGCCACGGCGATGGCTTATAGTTTTGGTCAAGATTTAGACCAAATCCGCCAAGGACTTAGAACCTTCAACACCACATTCTTCCAAGCACCGGGTAGAATGAATGTATTTGATGAACATCCCTTTAGAGTAATTTTGGATTATGCTCATAACCCGGCCGCCTTTAAAGTGCTGACTGATTTGGTTGATAAACTAGATACCTATCAACGTAAAATGATTGTCGTTTCAACACCAGGTGATCGAAGAGACGAAGATATTGACGAGGCAACAGAAGTTTTAGCAGGTCATTATGATCATTATTTTGTTAAGGCAGATGATAATCGCCGCGGTAGAGGGGATGATGAAGTTCCCTTGCGGCTTAAAGCAGGTTTGATTAAAAATGGTGTATCAAAAGACGCCATCACCGTAATAGCAGACGAAGTCTCCGCTATTGATACGGCGTTATCCGCAGCCAGAGAAAAAGACTTGCTTATCATTATTGGTGATAATGTTACCCGCTCATGGAAACAAATTGTCAATTTTGGCAACAATGAAAATGAACCAATAAAAAGTAACAATACTGTAGAGCCTCTTATGGCTGTACCCTACGAAGATTTGATTGATGATAGTCAACAAATTATCAGTGACGCTCGCGGCGTTCGTCTGGCCCGAGATCAAATAGTAGATGAAGAAGGTGATTAAGGGGACTATTAAGGCGGTGTTTGATCATGACAGTTAATATCGAAGAAATCGAAGATTTTTTGACTATAAGAATTCCGTCTTCAGACAGGCTTATTTTGCAAAGCAGCCGCCGTGTCACGGGTCCTGGTTTATTATGGGAAAAGCCGGGAGCCATTTTAGATATCTTTAGTGAGCATTTTGATCAAAACCAAATCATTGACTGTTGGACCACTGAAATTAACAGGATTTTACAGGCTGTCGGTTGGCGGCAAAGTCAAACTAAAATTAGAAAGTTTGATGGCGGTGTTAATCTTGCCATATCAGCTAGTATTGATCTTTTATATTCTGCAGTTTTTGTCATTGAAACCAGTTGGCATTTAACAGCCTCTAAACTTTTAAACGAAAATCCAGATGATTTTGACGGGCTTATTATTGATCTGAAAAAAGTAATAAGTCTAGAGCAGAACCCCGCCATGATTGAACTGCAAAAAGTCGCCAAATCAAAGAATATTGATGTTTTGTGGGACGATGGTTTTGTCTCGCTTGGCCATGGTAAAGGCTGTCAAATATGGGGTATTAATGACATTCCTGCACCAAAATACGTCGATTGGTCGGGGCTTCATAATATTCCTGTGGCCTTAATAACCGGCACTAACGGTAAATCCACAAGCGTCCGTCTTTCTGCGGCAATTGCTGAGGCGGCGGGACTTGTCGGGGGTTCTACTTCCACAGATTATGTGAAGCTGGGCGAAGATATTCTTGATTATGGTGATTATTCGGGTCCGGGTGGGGCTAGAATGTTATTGCGTGATAAAAGGCTGGAGATCGCATTTTTAGAAGTAGCACGCGGTGGTATTTTGCGGCGCGGCCTTCCTTTGACGGAGGCCACAGCCGCTTTGGTGACCAATATTGCTGCGGATCATTTGGGTGAATACGGTGTTAATTCGGTTGATGATTTGGCGGTGGCAAAATTCGCGGTTGCTCGGACTTTATCCAAAGACGGTATATTGGTTTTAAATGCAGATGATCATTTTGTCGTCAAAAATGGCCTAAAATCACCAAATCATATCTGTTGGTTCTCCTTAAAGAGTGATCATGAGCAAATTATAGAGGCCAGACAAAATGGAAAAATTTGTTGTTGGGTTAAAGGCGGCAATATTGAATATTTTGATGGGGATAATATTTCATTTAAAATTGCCGTAGCAGATATTCCCATTACCATGAACGGGGCTGCGCGGTTTAATATACAAAATGCCATGGGTGCGCTTTGTTTGGCCAAAGCCATGGGGATTTCCAATCAAGCCATAAGCAAAGCCTTGAGCAATTTTACGAGTACGCCTGAGGATAATCCGGGTCGCTGTAATGAATTTACAGTCAAGGGCGCCCGTGTTTTTGTTGATTTTGCTCATAACCCTCATTCTATTAATGCCATAACAGAGATGCTTGATAATCTGCCTTCTAAGCATAAATTTTTGCTGATCGGTCAAGCGGGTGACCGTTCGGATCAGGATATTATTGACCTTACCAAGGGTGCTTTAAAATTCGCCCCTGACACCGTAGTTACCATGGATATGATTGATTATTTAAGAGGACGAGAGATGGGCGAGGTCGGCGCGATCATTAAAAAAACCTGTATTGATTCTGGTATAGATAAATCATCAATCATTCATTTTTCCTCCCCTTACCAAGGAGCAAAATATATTATTGATCGCTTAAAGACGGATGATCTTGCTTTGTTGCTAGCCCTTTCTGAAC
>CALDNY010000364.1 GCA_937914685.1 uncultured Kordiimonadaceae bacterium | reverse complement strand
GCATAGGGCCCAACAACAAAATAATGGCTGGGTCAGTGTTGCTGTTATGGAATATATCGCCGACCTGCTTGATATGCCTTATATCCGCGTTCATGAGGTGGCTAGTTTTTACAGTATGTATAATCTAAAGCCTGTGGGGAAACACGTTATTGAGGTTTGTACAACCACACCCTGTTGGCTTAGAGGGTCTGATGCGGTTGTTAAAGCCTGTAAAGAGGAGCTTGGTATAGGCTTTGGCGAAACCACAAAAGACGGTGAATATACATTGTTAGAAGTAGAATGTGCAGGTGCTTGTGTTAATGCGCCTGTTATCGCTTATGGTGAAGAATATTACGAAGATCTTGATGATAAAACTACTCGTAAATTTATCAATGATTTAAAAAGCGGTGCAAAATTAAAGCCGGGACCACAAAATGGTCGCTTTAATTCTTGTCCGATGGGGGGGCCGACAACTTTGAAACAAACGGCGCCAAAAGATTTGATCAGTGGAGGTGGGGAATAATGCTGAGCGATAAAGATCGAATTTTCACTAATCTCTATGGATTTGAAAGCCCGTTTTTGGAGGGCGCAAAAAAACGCGGTGATTGGGATAATACTAAAAAGATACTGGCTAGAGGGCAGGATAGTATTATTAATGAAATGAAGGAATCTGGCCTTCGCGGACGCGGGGGAGCAGGATTTCCTACGGGCCTTAAATGGTCATTTATGCCAAAACAATCCGATGGTCGTCCAAATTATTTAGTTGTTAATGCCGACGAAGGCGAGCCTGGGACTTGTAAGGACCGTGAAATTATGCGTCATGATCCTCATAAATTGATTGAGGGATGTTTAGTTGCCGGCTTTGCCATGAATGCGATTGCGGCCTATATTTATATTCGCGGTGAATTTGTCCATGAAGCTAAAGTGTTAGAACAGGCAATTCAAGAAGCCAATGATGCAGGGCTGCTTGGTAAGAATGCTTGCAAGAGTGGTTATGAATTTCATGTCTATGTCCATCGGGGCGCTGGTGCTTATATTTGCGGCGAAGAAACCGCGCTTATTGAAAGTTTAGAAGGTAAAAAAGGCCAGCCGCGATTAAAGCCGCCATTTCCTGCTAATGTGGGGGTGTTTGGCTGTCCGACAACCGTTAATAATGTGGAATCGATTGCTGTTGCGCCGACAATATTACGTCGCGGAGCCACGTGGTTTGCGGGCTTG
>CALDNY010000363.1 GCA_937914685.1 uncultured Kordiimonadaceae bacterium | reverse complement strand
ACTCTTAACATATAGAAAGCTTTTACCATCAGGGGAAAGTCTAGGCTCACTGACAGAGGATACATTCAAAAGGTCAATCATCGTCATAGGGTCCGCATTGACTTTAGATGATATGGAAACAATCGATATGAGGAAAATAGCAATGATATTTTTCATTTTGGGGCCTTTGTTTTAAATATAAATTACCCTATCAGGTCAATTTATATTTTGCAAATTGCTCTCAAGTTTTAGGAAAAAAGCCACGCAAAGCCAATCGGTGCTGCCGGTAATATAAGTTTTATTATGGGGCTAGCATAATCATGGGGCAGCAGATGAATGATATTGGGCGAATAAAAAATGCTTGTTAATATAATCAATGAAAAGGCAAGACTATGATCGACGCTATACATATTCATGGCGACACTTATAATGATCAGATAACAAGGATAAAGAGCGGCGGCACCAAACGGAAATTTTGGGTGCGGAAAATTTAAAATCAAATAACTGCCTATGGAGGCGATTAAGATCATCATTAAATTTTCACTTAAAGGAATATCCGCCCCTTTTGAGACCACATATAAGCCCACTGCCGCCCAAAATAATGCGACCGGTGCTTGCAGGGCATTATATTGAATGTCTTCTAATTTTAAAAATACAATCAGGGCGATGATTATAGTGTAGGCCAGTGAAAATAATTCTGCCTTATCTGTTAATGTGGGTATATCGCTCGTATAGATCCAAAATACCACCAAAACCATCACCGCCAAATGACTTGCAGGGGATAAAAATCCGATTTTTGGATAACGGTCTTGTAAGAATCCGAAACATAAAGAGACCAAGCTAATGATAAAAAGCTGATCCGTGCTTGTTCTTATAGGAAGGCTAGGAAAGCCGTAATAAATGGTGAAGGTAATAATGAAAGCTATGGTTAGAGAGGAGTTTGCTAGGGTATGACCAAGACCAACACCGGCAAAATAACGAAATAATCCATGGCCGATTATGGTGATTAGAAAAGGCAGCAACATTAACATGATGACAGGGTTATTAAAATCTAGCATTTAATGTCACTCCCCCATCAACATAAGTTTTCTAATTTCAGTTTAATATTTATAGGAAATATTAAGGCTAAACAACAGTCAAAATTCATAGATTCTATCTAAAATGATTATTTTTTCT
>CALDNY010000362.1 GCA_937914685.1 uncultured Kordiimonadaceae bacterium | reverse complement strand
ACACTTGGTGTTGGCGGCTTTGCAATTTGTGATTTCTTTTGCCGTTTATTGGGGAGTGGGTGCAATATATTCTTATGTGCCGTGCATTCTGTTTGCCTTCATTTATAACAAACTCTACATAAAATATTTAATTGATCGCGGTTATATAGCCAATAGTGCCAGCCTGTCACTGGATATCATGTCGCAAAGATTGGGCTTTAAAATCCCCGAAGCCAATATTTAGTCACGATCCCCGCTTGACATTTTGACCTTTAAGCCCACCTTATCCTTTAATAGAGATATAAAATTTGGATATTAAAATGTACGACTATGATTTTTTTGTAATTGGCGGCGGCTCCGGTGGGGTTCGCGCTTCTCGAATGGCGGCGACTTACGGGGCAAAAGTGGGGCTTTGTGAGGATCACAGGGTCGGCGGCACCTGTGTGATCAGGGGTTGCGTTCCCAAAAAATTATTCGTTTATGCTTCTGAATATTCGTCTCATTTTAAAGATAGCGGTGGTTTTGGCTGGTCTGAGGCCGAGCATTCATTTAACTGGCAGACATTAGTTGCCAATAAAGATAAAGAAATTGATCGCCTCAATGGTCTTTACGAACAAAATCTTGAAAATAGTAATGTGGAAATTATTCACGCCCGAGGCAAAATGCTTGATGGTCATACTATTGAGCTCACATCAGATCAAGGCACGCGCACAATAACGGCAGAAAAAATCTTAATCGCGACCGGGGCGTGGCCGTCTATGCCCGATGTTCCGGGGATTGAACATGCTATTTCATCAAACGAAGCCTTTGATTTAGAAAAATTACCAAAGCGTATTACCGTTGTTGGCGGTGGTTATATTGCCGTTGAATTTGCAGGGATTTTTAATGGGCTTGGCGTTCAAACATCACTGCTTTATCGCTCTCATGAAATATTACGTGGGTTTGATATGGAAATTCGCACTAAATTACGTGATGAAATGGTTAAAAAAGGCGTTGATGTTCGCATTCATACGAATGTCACTGAAATTATCAAAACTGACGATGAAATAGTGTTAAAATTATCCGATGGCAACGAAATGGCTACTGATCTTGTGATGTATGCCACTGGGCGACACGCCAATACGGATAATTTAGGCCTAGAAGAATTAGGCGTGCGTATGAAAGATAACGGTGAAATTATCGTCAATGAATATTATCAATCAAGC
>CALDNY010000361.1 GCA_937914685.1 uncultured Kordiimonadaceae bacterium | reverse complement strand
ACTCTCGCCATTCCAAAAGGCATTAAGGATCATGCCATACGCATATTCGGCGCCATCGAGGAATATTGGCACAGAAAAACTTTGATCATAATTTTTGACTTTCTCCAACGTTTCATAAAATGGCGAACTTTTAGCAATACCAATATCAGGAGTTTCGTCCTGCTCTTCTTGGGGGTTTTTTTGAGCAGCTGAATGAAGAGGGATGACATTATCAGCGTCTTTCTGCTTTTGAGGTTTCTGTTTTTTAAACTGATTCTCTGAAGACTTTTCACCTTTACCATCATAACCGCCCTTACGGCCCAAAGTGCGCCTCAGCTGCAAGATAATAAACCCTGCAATGAAGGCAATAATGATTAAAAATAGATTTTCAGAATCGTTATTCATGTTTTTTCCTTAGTCAACCCTTGGCGAACTCAAATTTAATACTATATTAGATAGACCATCATGTATATATTATGTGATTATATTTCAACAACCTGGATTATAAATGCCCTTATTATTTTTAGCGATCATTATAATGGTACCCTACCTTGAATTTCTAGTTTTTATGAAAGTTGGAAATGAAATAGGGGGGTTTTCCGCGCTTTTATTGACCTTATTATCCGCCTTTGTGGGCATTTATATTATTCGTCAAGAAGGGATACAGGTTTTAAGCAAACTTAAAAATACTTTAGATCGTGGGGAAAACCCCGTATCAGAGTTAATTCACGGCTTCTTTCTTGCCATTGCTGGTGTTTTCTTTTTATTGCCGGGGTTTATTACGGACACTATTGCGATACTTCTTGCGATCGGACCAATTCGTACCATGCTCGGAAATATGATGATTAATTCTACTTTAACGCACGGACAAGGCCATACTAAAGCGCCTTTTTCTGATGGTATCATCATTGATGGTGATTTTAAAGAATCCGATCAAGAAACGATTGAGAAAGATCAGAATAGCACCAATAATGACCACAATCACAACCAACATGATTAATTTGATAGAAAAAACACTTTTTACGCCTTCTTTGTGCGACAATTTCTTGTACATATGATAAAATCGTGATAGCAGACGGGGTAAATAAGATATTTTAGCGTATATAATTAGGAAAAGACGAAATGTCAGATACTACAGATCAAAACCAAGAAGCAAATGATACTGAAGTTACAATTAGTATTTTAGGTCAATATATTAAAGACCTTTCATTTGAAAACCCAACGCCGGCTCAAACCATTCAAAAACTTTCGCAAGAACATCCTTCCATGAACATTAATGTTAATCTTAATGCTCAACAAGTGGCTGAGGATCTTTATGAAGTTGATTTAAAAATTACCGCAACAGCAAAATCTAACGAAGACGTCGCTTTTGTCGCAGAACTTCTTTATTCGGGATTGTTCGGTATTAAAAATCTTCCTCAGGATCAATTACAGCCGTTCTTAATGGTAGAGGCACCGCGCCAAATATTCCCTTTTGCACGTCGAATTATTTCTGATGTCACTCGCGATGGTGGCTTTCCGCCCCTTATGTTAGAGCCGATTGACTTTGCAAACCTATATCATCAACAATTGCAAGCCGCAGAAGAACAGCCTGGCAATAGTGAAGATGATATAACGGTTAACTAAAGTAAGAATAATAAAGTTTTATCAATGAGACTTTCTTACAAAGGCCCTTCTTCTGGAAGGGCCTTTTTCATAAGCCTTAATTTCATTTCCAAATATTTCTTTCAATGCCCTTGATAAATTCATTGTGACGAGCCAGCTCTTCTTCGCTGGCCTCGTGAGGGCGCGGTTCTCTATAGTCGTATTTTGAAATATTCTTAGTTTCTCGTTCAGACCCTTCTTCGGCGGTGCTAATCAATTCTAAACCCGCTTGTCGTCCCCCCATCAGTTCCAGATAAACTTCCGCAAGCAGTTCCGCATCAAGTAAAGCGCCATGTTTGACCCTATTTGAATTATCAATGGAAAAGCGCTTGCAAAGGGCATCAAGCGTATTTTTGGCCCCTGGAAATTTTCGCCGAGCGATGGCAAGCGTATCAATAGAGCGTTCCATAGAATACGCCTTAAAGCCAAGCTTTTCCATTTCCCAATTTATGAATTTCATATCAAATTCTGCATTATGGGCAACCAACGTAAGGTCACCGCAAAAATCGCGAAACGTATCAACTATTTCACTAAATGTTGGATGCTCTTTTAAAAACTCTTCGCTTAATCCATGAATATTTTCTGCCGATGTCGGCATATCTCGCTCTGGATTGATATAACTGTGATAAATTTCCCCTGTCGGGATATAGTCTTCAACAATAACACATCCAATTTCAACAATGCGGTCGCCATTAAAAGGGTCAAACCCCGTTGTTTCGGTATCAAATACGATTTGACGCATTGTGCTTTTCCCTAATTTTTTGAATGATTTTGCAAACCTGGTCTTTAGCATAATCTAACCCTTGATCCGTTTGAATAATAAAATCAGCACGGCGGCGTTTTTCTTGATCAGGCGTTTGTTTTTCTAAGATATCCAGAAATTTTTGTTCGCTCATGCCGTCCCGCTCCATCACTCGCTTTTTTTGAACGTCTGCTGCGGCGCTTGCCACGACAATATAATCGCAGTCGTTCTGATGGTTTTTTTCAAAAAGCAGAGGTATATCAAACAAAACAATCTGTTGACCATTATCGCCAGCCGTCTTTACAAAATCATCGCGCATTTTTTGAACCATCGGGTGAAGAATGCCTTCTAGTTTTTTTAAGACGCTGTCATTACCAAATACCTGCGCTCCTAAAGCTTGCCGATCAATTTCATTTTCTTTTTTGCAGCCCGAAAATATTTTTTCTATGATATCCACCGCCGCACCATTTGGGCCTAGCAGCTGATGAACCGCTTGATCACTATCAAATACAGGGATATTTTGAGCGGCAAACATTTTTGATGTTTCCGACTTGCCCATGCCGATTGACCCTGTTAAGCCAATTATAATCATGACAATTCCTGCAAAAGATAATCTCTAAGATCTTGGCCTACCTCAGGTTCAACGCCAAACCATGCTTTAAATCCCGGAACCGCCTGATGAAGCAACATACCAAGACCATCAACTGTAATATTGCCGCGCTCTGCCGCACAGGACAATAACTTTGTTTGCAAGGGATTATAAACAATATCATAAACCACGGCTGATTTATCTAAGCCTGTCAATTCTAGTTCAAGTGTCGCCTGTCCTGTCATTCCAAGAACCGTGCTATTGACTAAAAGATCCACTCCCGATAGAGCCTCTGCGCGATCCGGCCAAGAAATTAATTTTACTCTTTTATCATTAAGCTGTTGAGCTAATTTTTCTGCTCGCTCTGGCGTACGGTTACATAATCCCAGCTCTCTCACGCCGTCATCAAGGAGGCTCGACGCTATGGCACGCGCTGCGCCGCCAGCACCAATGATCAGCGCCGTACAGTTTTCTGACGACCAGTTTTTAACCGATTGTTTTAAATGTTTTAAAAAACCATAACCATCTGTATTAGACCCAACCAATTGGCCTTGATCATTAAAAGAGACGGTGTTGACCGCACCAATTTTTTGTGCCGTTTTCTCAAGGTTATCCATGAACCGTAGCGCTTTTTCCTTATGAGGAACCGTCAGATTAATCCCTTTAATATTATTTTTCTTTAAATTTTTTATAAAGTCCTCCAGTTGACTATCTTCAACATGAAAGGCTTTATAATCACCATTAATATGGTATTTTTTCAGCCAAAAGCCGTGCAGCTTTGGCGAAAGACTATGAGAAACTGGATCGCCAACAACACCGGCTGTTATTTTTGCGGCTTTTATGATTTTATTCATTTAATTGATTTTCTTGGTCATATTTATTTTTTAAATTGATAATTGCCACCGACGTTTCCTCAATAGATCGCCGTGTCACATCAACAATTGGCCAGCCCATTTTATTAAAAAGCCTTCTCGCCTCTTTCACTTCCTGCTTGACCAATTCTTCATCAATATAATCTGTTGTTTTGTTCTCTTGTAACATAAGAAGGCGATTGCGGCGAATTTGCACTAAACGGTCAACGCTATTGATCAGACCTACTACAAATTTTCCTCTAGCATTTTCCAACTCCGCCGGTAGTGGGCATCCCGGCACAATGGGAATATTGGCCGCCCGATACCCCTTATTTGCAAGGTAAATACAGGTCGGTGTTTTAGAGGTTCGTGATACACCAACCAGAATTATATCGGCATCCATTAAGCTATCGGCAATTTGTCCATCATCGTGGACGAGCGTATATTGAATAGCATCAATGCGTTCAAAATATTTATCATCCATTTGATGTTGAAGGCCGGGACGTTCTGTTGGAACTTCCCCAAGGTGGCGACCTAATTCACGAATTATGCCTTGTAAAACAGAGAGGTAGGGCCATTTATTTTTGCGGCAGGCCTCAATAAGAACTTGTTCAATCTCGTGATCTACCAGTGTAAACATCACAATTCCCGGATTTTCTTCTATTTCATTTATAAGTCTTTTCATATGGCCTGCGGTTCTGATCATGGGCCAATAATGTTTTATGGGTTCAATGTCTGGAAATTGTACCATAGACGCTTTTGCCACTTGTTCTAAAGTGTCGCCGGTTGAATCCGAAATCAGATGCAAATGTACTTTTTTCATTTTTTTCCTAATATTTTAATCTAATTACCTGAATAGCGGGGATAAGTCGGTCTTTTTACGATTCATTGTTTTTTAATCCCCGTCATTCAATTTTACTACCGTTTTTATACCCCTGTGCATAAAAATATTTTATCAAATTTATAAAAAGCATGATCAAAAATTAATATGGTCATATTCTCATTCTTTAATATATTTTTATCTTCTACCATCCTTTTAGTTTAAAGGAATTTGTCAAAATTAATAATCGTTATATTATATTTTATATAATGACTTTTGCTTGTGGACAATTAATGTATAATTTAAGTATATTTAATAATCCCCTCTTTTCACAGGCCCTCT
>CALDNY010000360.1 GCA_937914685.1 uncultured Kordiimonadaceae bacterium | reverse complement strand
GATGAATAATAATATCAAGCTGATCTTTATCTACCGGGAATAAATAATAAGCCTCGATAAGCTCTAAGCCTTTATTCATCATAGTGGCACTATCGACGGATATTTTAGCCCCCATCGACCAATTGGGATGTTTGATAGCTTGCTCAGGGGTAATCTTAGACATTAGTTTCATATCCATGTCTAAAAAAGGCCCTCCCGATGCGGTCAAAGTTATTTTTTCAACGCTTTGGCAATTATCAAAATCAAAAATTTGAAATATGGCGTTATGTTCACTATCGACTGGTATAATGGTTGCATTATGCTGTTTGACTTGATCCATCATAAAATCACCGGCGCAAACCAAACATTCCTTATTGGCAAGACCAATAGTCGCACCGCGCTTTATCGCCGTTAAAGTCGGGCTTAATCCAGCAGCACCGACTATGGATGACATCACCCAATCAGCAGGCGCATCAGCGGCTTCATTAAGAGCATCTTGTCCTGCTGCGGCAATGATCCCTGTTCCAAACAGGGCTGTCTTTAAGTCGTCAAAATAAGCTTCATCAGCAATAACAGCCATTTTGGCATTAAATTCTATGGCTTGCCGTGCCAATTTTTCAACATTACTATGAGCCGTCAGGGCATAAACAGAAAATTGATCGCGATTTCGTGAAATTAAATCAAGGGTATTTGAGCCAATAGACCCCGTTGAACCAAGAATGGTGACAACTCGGCTCTGAGACTTTGTGGACATTTTCAGTCGATTTAATTCTGCTACACTAATATTCATATTAACAACTTAGTTATTTTAAGGTCAGACATATAGTAAATATTCAATAAACACAACAGCTGGCGCAACAAATAACACACCATCAACCCTATCCATAATGCCGCCATGTCCGGGAATAATTGCACCTGAATCTTTAACATTAAATTTGCGTTTAATCGCAGATTCAGCAAGATCCCCAACTTGACTAACAACCGCCAAGAAACCACTCAATAAAAGCAAAATTGTGGCATTTTCGAATAAAACTATATTAGCCCCTTTTTGAAAATATGCATATAATCCACCAAATATCACCGCCGTTATCGTGCCGCCAATTAATCCAGACCATGTTTTGTTGGGGCTTATCTTCGGGGCCATTTTAGGGCCGCCGATATTTTTCCCCGCAAAATACGCCCCCGTATCCATAGACCAAATAACAATCATCACCCATAGGATCACCACACCACCAGAATTTTTTAATATCAGTAAAAATGATAATGTTGGAATAATCGCATATAAATAGCCAAGTAACGCCCAGCGAAAATTTGACCTGCTGATTAAACTGATAACGACAACGGCGGATAAACTTACATAAGAAGTAACAATTAAATAAGGCGAGTTTACATATTGCAACCATATCATAAGCGATGCACATAAAGCCTGAAACACAAATAAAAGAGAAAATGGCTTCTTCTCACAGATGCCGTTCCATTCATATAAAATTAGAACACTAATGATATTTAGCAGCACAACTAAAGCTAGGCCGCCATTCAATATTATATAAATAGCAATAGGGAGCATAATCAATGCAGAGAGGATACGCGTAAGGAGGTTACTCTTTTTAGGGTCTTGCACCGTACCGCCGATCTCTTTTGTAATATTCATCAATAGCATTACATAAAGATTGCTTAGTAAAATCGGGCCATAATACATCTAAAAATACGAATTCTGAATAAGCCGCTTGCCACAGCATAAAATTACTAAGCCGTTGTTCACCACTGGTTCGGATAATCAGATCAGGTTCTGGAATATCTTTAGTATATAAATGTTTTGAAAATGTTTTTTCATCAATATTATCAACATCTAACGAGCCGTTCTTAACCTTTTGCGCTAAATGCTTTGCAGCTCTTACTATTTCCTCTTGAGCGCCATAATTTAAAGCCAATATCAAGTGAAGTTTTTTATTTTCAGCGGTTTTCTTTTCCGCACCATCAATCAGTTTAAGTATATTTTTGCTCAAGCGGTCGCGACTGCCGATAAAGCTGATACGAATATTTTTTTTGTGCAGTTCATCAATTTCTTTAGTGAGGTAAATTTTCAGAAGCCCCATAAGATCATTGACCTCTTCAATGGGTCTATTCCAGTTTTCCGAAGAAAAAG
The DNA here is from genome assembly GCA_937914685.1 of uncultured Kordiimonadaceae bacterium. Lineage (GTDB taxonomy): Bacteria > Pseudomonadota > Alphaproteobacteria > Sphingomonadales > Emcibacteraceae > Pseudemcibacter. The sequence goes on along the minus strand of CALDNY010000360.1, from coordinate 2,848 downwards.
CATAAAGGGTTAAATATTTAATTTCCAAATCAGCGCAAGTTTCAACAATAGCACGAACCGCATCGGCTCCTTTTTTATGACCCGCGAATTTCGGTAGTCTGTGCGCTTTAGCCCAGCGACCATTTCCGTCCATAATAATAGCAATATGCTTTAAAGGATCGTGTTTTAAATTACGGTCACTTTCTATGCTATTTTGTGCATCATTTTCATTTTTTACCAGCAACATAACGGAGCCTTACACTTGCATAATCTCATTTTCTTTTGCGTCTGTATTCTCATCTATAGACTTAATGGCATCATCAGTTAATTTCTGAATATCATCGGCCAGATTTTTTTGTTGGTCTTGGCTGATGGCACCGTCTTTTTCTTCGTGTTTAATAGTTTCCATACCGTCGCGCCTAACGTTTCGAACCGCTATTTTGGACTGTTCAGAATAGGTGCGCGCCAATTTAGTAAGTTCAACCCGCCGTTCTTCATTCAATTCGGGGATCGGAATGCGCAAGCTATCACCGTCTACAATGGGGTTAAGGCCAATTCCTGAATTACGAATAGCTTTTTCCACAGAAGCAACAAGCCCTTTATCCCAGACATGAACACTTATCAATCTTGATTCTGGTACTGAGACTGTCCCTAATTGATTAATAGGCATTTGCGATCCGTATGCGTCAACCATAACAGGATCGAGCAAATTGACCGAAGCTCTTCCTGTACGAAGCCCTTTAAATTCGCTTTTTAAATTTTCTATAGCCCCGTTCATGCGACGTTTTAAATCGTTTAAGTTTAGTTCAGATGACATCTTCATCACTCCTAATTTCTTATTTTTTAACCATAAATATTGACCGTAATAATTAATTACAGATTTTAGTATGCGCTCCTACACCTTTCAATACATTTGCAAAATTACCATGTTCATGAATTGAAAAAACCAAAATCGGAATATTATTTTCCCGTGCTAGCGATATGGCCGAAGCATCCATTACTTTTAAATCATTTTTCAACACATCCATATAGCTTAATGTATCATATTTTACTGCTGTCGGATCAAGTTTCGGATCCGCATTATAAACACCGTCCACTTGGGTTCCCTTTAAAATAGCATCACAGCCCATTTCAGCCGCCCGTAGAGCCGCCGCACTATCGGTAGTAAAGAACGGATTTCCCGTTCCTGCAGCGAAAACAACGACACGGCCCTTTTCCATATGTCTTATAGCTTTACGGCGAATATAAGGCTCACAAACAGACGCGATTGGAAAAGCAGACTGAACCCGTGTATCAATACCATTATTTTCTAAGGCGTTTTGCATCGCCAATGAATTCATAACCGTCGCAAGCATTCCCATATGATCTGCGGAGGTTCTATCAAATCCGCTAGATACGCCTGTCATTCCGCGAAATATGTTGCCGGCACCAACCACAAGACATACTTCTATGCCCATCTCTACTACCGCTTTAATTTCCTCAGCCACCCGATTAACCACTATCGGCGAAATACCGTAATCTTGCTCGCCCATTAAGGCTTCACCAGATAATTTTAATAACACGCGCTTATACTGTGGTTTATCTGCCATAAAACTTTAATTTCCTAATTTATAAAAAGTACTTTGCGCTAGCTTGGGTCATATGTCCATAAGGTTTTTACATAATTTGGACACTATATACATTTCGGGCCCAAATACGAAATACTAACAGTGTAAATTCGCAAACGAGCCCGAAAATTAATTAGATTTTTAACTATTTACCGCAGCAGCAACTTCAGCGGCAAAGTTATCAACAGTTTTTTCGATACCTGCGCCTAACTCAAGTCTTACATAACCTGTAAGCTTGATATCAGTTCCGGCTTCTTTAGCGGCATTTTCAACAACTTTTGAAATTTTTGTTTCGCCGTCAATAACAAATGTCTGCTCAACAAAAACAACTTCCTGATAAAATTTATTCATACGCCCAATAATCATTTTTTCAATGATTTCTTCAGGTTTACCAGAATCGCGAGCTTGCTCAATAAGAATTGCTTTTTCGCGCTCAACAGCCGCTGGATCCATATCAGCAATAGTCATGGATTGTGGGTTGGTTGCAGCAATATGCATCGCCAGCTGTTTTCCCAAGCCATCAAGTGTCGCCACAGGCGCATTTGATTCTAAAGCAACAAGAACAGCAAGTTTACCAAGTCCCGGCGCAACAGCATTATGAATATAAGTAGAAACTACACCGCTGGAAACACTAAGTCCTCTTGAACGGCGGAAATTCATATTTTCACCGAGGTTACCAATCGTTTCAATAATTTGCGCTTCAACACTATTGGAAGAGCCCGTATATGTCGCCGATTTTGTCGCATCATAGTCCCCGCCTTTAGCCAATGCCACTTCAGCAACAGTTTTAACAAGTGCTTGAAATTGCTCATTACGAGCAACAAAGTCAGTTTCAGAATTAACCTCAACCGCAATAGCACAAAGTCCGTTTGAAGCCACAGCCACAAGGCCTTCAGCGGCTACACGTCCAGATTTTTTTTCTGCTTTTGATATGCCTTTTTGGCGAAGCCAATCTATTGAAGCTTCGATGTCACCATCGTTTTCAATAAGTGCTTTTTTACAATCCATCATGCCTGCGCCACTTTTATCACGCAGTTCTTTAACAAGAGAGGCAGTAATTTGAGCCATTATTCTATCCTTGCTTTAATATAATTTAAGAAGATTATTTATCTTCAGTTTTTTCTGTCGCTACTTCTTCCACTACTACTGCTTCTTCTTTAGCAACAACAGGGGCTTCCTCAACAACAGGAGCTTCTGCAACAACTTCAGGAATAATTTCAACAGGCTGATCTAGCGCGCCAACATCAACACCTTGTGCTGAA
>CALDNY010000359.1 GCA_937914685.1 uncultured Kordiimonadaceae bacterium | reverse complement strand
GCCCTCACCCGCAAGCCCATCAAGAAGAGATTTATGCATGGTTTTAGCGCGGCGCGTTCGGTGAGACCCTATCACAAATCGGTGAGACTCGTCCCTTAAGCGCTGAAGAAAATAAAGCACCGGATCATTAGGGGGTAATTTAAAAGGCTCTTTAGCCTTTATATAAAAATCCTCACGTCCCGCATTACGGTCAACTCCCTTGGCAATAGCAACAACAGGAATGTCCGTTAGCCCTAGATCCTCCAAAATACCAACAACAGCACTGAGCTGACCTTTACCACCATCAATCAATAATAAATCAGGCCATGTTGCTGCACTACGATCAGGGTCTTCGCGTAATTGACGTGAAAATCGTCGGCTCATCACTTCTCGCATCATGGCAAAATCATCCCCTGCCGCCATATCTTGTGATTTAATATTAAATTTCCTGTAAGAGGCTTTATCAAAACCATCTGGCCCCGCCACAATCATCGCTCCTAAGGCGTTTGTTCCTGAAATATGGCTATTATCATAAACCTCAATACGCGAAGGGGGCGCTTCAAGGTCAAATAGTTTTGCCACACCTTTAAGAAGTTTTTGTTGTGAGGATGTTTCAGCAAGCCGGCGTTCTAAGGCCTCTCTGGCATTTTTCTCAACCATTGTTATCAAATCTAAATTATCACCACGCTTGGGTTGGCCAATAACGACCTTACATTCTGCTACTAATGACAGGGCCTGCTCTAATAATTTTTTTTGTTTAATATCATGATTGATTAAAATTTTCTTTGGTGGTTGTTTATTTTCATAAAATTGCGACATAAATGCTGGCAATATTTCATCAAGAGTTTGGTCCTTATCATGACGGGGAAAGTAAGCCTTATTGCCCCAATTTTGCCCACCTCGATAGAAAAAGACTTCGACACATGTGTGGCCACCCTTTTGAAACCCTGCGATGACATCCGCGTCGCCAATTCGCCCTTGTGTTATATCTTGGCGACTTTGTACGGCGGCCAATGATTTTAAACGGTCACGGTAAACACTGGCCAATTCATAATGCTTTTCTTTACTGGCATTTTGCATTTGTACTGTAAAGCGTTCTTTAATAGTGTCACTTTTCCCGCCAAGAAAATCATGAGCCTCATCAACCAGCGCCCTATAATCTTCAGTTGATATTTTATCAACACACGGCGCTGAACATCGTTTGATCTGATAAAGTAAGCAAGGGCGGCTGCGGCTGTTAAAAACGCTATCGCTACACGTTCTAAGAGAAAATGTTTTTTGCAATATAGTGAGACTATCATTAACCGCTTTAACAGAAGCAAAAGGGCCAAAATAAAATCCATCGCGTCTTTTAGCCCCTCGATGCTTTAAAACTCTTGGGCTTTTATGGCTAGTATCAATTAAGATATAAGGAAAAGATTTATCATCGCGCAGTAAAATATTATAATGAGGTTTATAACGCTTGATCATATTGGCTTCAAGCAAAAGGGCTTCGACCTCGGTATGGGTCGTTACAAATTCCATAGATCGGGTCAGGGTGACCATTCTGACAATTCGGTGTGATAAATTTTTTAAATTTATATAACTTTTAACGCGGTTCGACAGGTTCTTTGCCTTGCCCACATATAGTACGTTTTCATTCTCATCAAGCATCCGATAGACCCCTGGATCAGAGCCTAAGTTTTTTAGATAAGATTTGATGATTTGAACGCCGTCTACCATAGTTATAATTTATATCTAAGCTTTGTGATAAGTCCAAGTTGAAAATATATTCAGTCCAGTTTTTCAGTGTTTTTCATTTAGTCAATATGCTTAATAAAAAATTAATATCTAACTGAATCAAAGGCTAATCATATTCTGGTAGATTCGTCAAAAACTTATCCACGGATATTGTGGATAAATAGGTGAATAACTTTTTATAGATCGGTAAAGTTGGCAGAAATCTTGAGCTTTCACCT
>CALDNY010000358.1 GCA_937914685.1 uncultured Kordiimonadaceae bacterium | reverse complement strand
GAATTCGAAACTCTTGAAACGCTTGATTATGGTATCACTACTGCCCAAAAAACAGCGCGCGGTCTTGCCACAACTGCAGCAATATTAGGCTATACAGGTAAACCCATAAAAACCATAATTAACGGTGAGCCAAGTATAATATATGGGTGGCAGGGATTAAAGTTGCATAAATATAAAGAACTTGGCTGGCGTTTATTAGGATATTGTGACGTGCCTGATTTGGCTATATTTCCTGAATTATATCCGCAATTAAAAACTATTCGGTTTTATGCAGGACTTGAAATTCCTTTTATCCACGTTACGCTATGGTTCCTTTCATATTTGGTACGCTTTGGGCTAATTAAAACCCTTCAACCTGCTGCTGCCTTTCTTTTAAGGGTGTCCTATTTGTTTGATTGGTTGGGGACTGACAAAAGTGCTTTTCATATGGAATTAGAAGGTAAAGATAAATATGGCAAAGAAAAAACAGTCTCTTTTGAACTTACTGCCCGCTCAGGTGATGGCCCCTACATTCCATGCATGCCTGCAATATTAATTGCAAAGAAATTGGCTAATCATGAGATAAGTGATAGTGGAGCGTACCCTTGTATTGGTTTTATCACACTTGATGAATATCTTGCTGCATTAAGCGGCATGGATATTTCATGGACCTGCGTTTAACGGATATACCTTTTAATAAATTTTTCTTTATATATTAAAATCTGAACGGCTGCTTATGGCGACGCGCAGACACTTGAACTATGATGCTGAAACAGCCGGATGGTCTGTTGTCTTTTTTAATTTTGTGCGAGGTTAAATATTATATCCTTTTTATGGAAAATGCCTATTAATGTTGGGTTTAGAGGTGTTTATATATAAGAAAAAGAGGCTTTTTCGATATTATTCATTCAGCAAGCAACACTTTAACACCGGGCAGTTCTTTGCCTTCCATCCACTCGAGAAAAGCACCTCCAGCCGTTGAAATGTGGGAGAATTGCTCAGCGACGCCCGCGTGGTTAAGGGCGGCAACGGTGTCTCCGCCGCCTGCGACCGAAATAAGCGATCCTGCGGCGGTTAAGGCCCCTGCGGCTTTGGCTAAACTCACGGTGGCCTTATCAAAGGGTTCAATTTCAAAGGCACCCATGGGGCCGTTCCAGATCAGGGTTTTACAGATTTTAAGATCCATTTCAATGGCTTTGATGGTGGCCGGGCCCACATCTAAAATCATATCCTCTTTGGCAACATCATTGATGTTTATGATTTGACACGGGACATTTGCTTTAAATTCGCGTGCAACTACCACGTCGATGGGCAGGTGAATTTTGCAATTATTTTTTGTGGCATTATCAAGAATTTTTAAGGCAGTTTCCGCCAAATCATGTTCACAAAGTGACCCGCCCACATCAATGCCTTGGGCGGCGAGGAAAGTATTAGCCATGCCGCCACCAATGATTAAATGATCAACTTTTTCCACCAAATGGGTCAGCACATCAAGTTTGCTTGAAACTTTAGCACCACCTACAACGGCGGCGACGGGGTGTTTGGGATTGCCAAGGGCATTTTCCAAGGCAACCAGTTCTTTTTCCAAGGCAAGGCCCGCAGCACTGGGGAGAATTTCAGCAACACCAACCGTTGAGGCGTGAGCGCGGTGAGTGCAAGAAAAGGCATCATTGACAAAAAAGTCTGCATTTTCGCTAAGGGCTTTGGCAAAGTCGGGGTCATTGCTGACTTCTTCGGCGTAAAAGCGGACATTTTCCAATAAAAGCACCGCGCCATCTTCCATGGCATCAATAACATCAACCACTTCTTCGCCGATACAGTCATTAATGTAAGAGACGGCAAGTTTGGTGGCGTTAGCAAGGGGCTGACCGAGTGGCTCTAGGGACATATCCTCATTCCACTGACCTTTTGGTCGCCCAAAATGGGAAATAACTATAACCCGCGCCCCTTGTTGGCAAAGGGCTATAATGGTTGGTGTTACTGATAAAATACGGGTGTCATCACTGACAATTCGATTGCCATCATCATCCAATTTCATAGGAACATTAAGATCGGCCCGAAGGAGGACACGCTTGCCTTTAAGCGGGCCGAGACTTTTAATATTTTTAAATGTCGCCATTAGATTTTCTTTAGCCTAAATCATGCATTACCTTGGCTGTGTCCGACATACGGTTAGCAAAACCCCATTCGTTATCATACCATGTTAGAATACGGACCAGATTGCCACCCATCACAGAAGTCTGCGAGCTATCAAAGCTTGAACTATGATCATCATGATTAAAATCAATAGAAACCATTGGCTCATCAATATAGGCAAGAATGTTTTTAAGGCGGCCTGTCGCGGCTTCTTTAATGGCGGCGTTAATTTCTTCGATTGTTGTATCGCGCTTTGATATAAAGGTTAAATCAACCATGGAAACATTTGGTGTCGGTACACGAACAGAGGTGCCGTCAAGTTTTCCCGCCAATTCAGGAAGCACAAGTCCAACCGCGCGCGCCGCACCCGTTGATGTTGGGATCATGCTCAACCCGCAAGCACGGGCCCGCCGTGGGTCGCTATGCAAGGTATCAAGAACCCGCTGGTCACCAGTATAGGCATGGATCGTTGTCATAATGCCTTTTTCGATACCCACAGAATTATTCAATACTTGAGCAACAGGGGCAAGACAGTTTGTTGTGCAGGATGCGTTTGATACTATTGTATCGCTGGCCTCTAATGTTTCGTGATTAACGCCGTAAACGATTGTTTTACTAACCCCTGATGCGGGGGCAGAAATAAGAACCTTTTTCGCGCCGGCCTCAATATGGGCTGATGCTTTGTCTTTATCGGCAAAAAAGCCAGTACATTCATAAACAATATCAATATCAAGCTCAGCCCAAGGAAGATCGGCCGGGTTACGTTGAGCTGATACGCTTATTTTATCATCACCAATGACGATATTATTACCTTCTACGCTCACATCAAAAGGGAAAGGGCCATGGACACTGTCACGTTTTAAAAGATAAGCGTTCATTTCAACATCGCCAAGATCATTAATGGCGACTACTTTAATGTCTGTGCGACCACTCTCGTAAATTCCACGAAGGGCGAGGCGGCCAATACGACCAAAACCGTTAATTGCGACACGAATTGCCATGATTATTTTCTCCAGTTTTAAATTATAATTTTTCTTTGATAGCGTTAATTAGTTTTTCTTTTGTCACACCAAAATATTGATAAAGCTCACTTGCTGGTGCCGAGGCGCCAAATTGGTCAATACCAATCTTAACACCGTTTCGCCCAACATATTTATCCCAACCATAGGTGCTACCCGCTTCGATAGAGGCGTAAACTTTAGCGTTGCCGATAACCTGATTTTGATAGTCGGCTGATTGCATGTCAAAAGTTTCCGTTGATGGCATGGAAATAACACGGGTGGCAATTCCATCGGCTTCAAGGTCACTTTGTGCCTCAAGGGCAATTTCAACTTCTGAACCTGTGGCAAAAATAGCGATCACGGCTTCACCGTTCGCCTCACCAATGATATAGCCGCCTTTGGCCGATAAGTTTTCATCGCTATTTGTCAGCCGCGATTGTTTAAGCCCTTGACGGGAAAGCACTATAATAGAGGGTGTATCTGTATCTTCCAAGGCTGCAAGCCAGCATTCAGCGGTTTCAACCGCGTCACAAGGACGGAACACATTGACATTGGGCATCGCCCGTAACGATGCGAGATGCTCAATAGGTTGATGGGTCGGGCCATCCTCACCAAGGCCAATACTATCATGGGTCATTACATAAATAACCCGTTGCCTCATCAATGCGCTGAGGCGAATTGCAGAACGGCAATAGTCCGTAAAGACAAAGAAGGTGCCGCCATAAGGAATAAATTCACCGTGCAGGGAAAGGCCGTTCATAAGGGCTGCCATACCAAATTCACGAACGCCGTAATACATATAACGCCCTGAGAAATTGCCCGCGCTAATCACCCCTAGATCTTTGGTAAGGGTGAGGTTAGAGCCCGTGAGGTCAGCAGATCCACCGATGGTTTCTGTAACAATCGGGTTAATCACTTCAAGAGCCATTTGCGATGCTTTACGTGTAGCAGGGTTTTGTGGATTAGCCACAAGATCACGCTTATAGGCATTAATAGCCTCTTTTAAACCATCGGGTAGCTCTTTATTTAACCTGCGTTCAAAATCCGCCTTTAGATCAGCATCAAGAGCATCATACTTTTCTTTCCATGCACTTGATATTGCCGCCCCTTTTGCGCCAGCATCTTGCCATGCGCTCATAATATTTTCTGGAATTTCAAAGGGTGCGTAGGGCCAATTTAAAAATTCGCGGACAGCTGTAATTTCATCTGCGCCAAGGGGGGCGCCGTGGGTGGCTGCGGTGCCGCCTTTATTCGGTGAGCCATAACCGATGGTGGTTTTACATGCAATTAATGAAGGTCTTGGGTCATTTTTTGCAGCCGTAATAGCCTGTGCCACCGCGTCTGTATCATGACCATCAACACTCACCGTATGCCAGTTAGAGGCTTCAAATCGCATCAATTGATTATCAGACGTGGTCATACTGGTTTGCCCGTCGATACAAATCTCATTATCGTCCCAAAGCACTATTAATTTGCCTAGTTTTAAATGACCTGCTTGTGAAATGGCCTCTTGCGATACCCCTTCCATAAGGCAGCCATCACCAGCGATTACATAAGTATGATGATCACTAACATCGCCAAGGCGCGCCGCGCTTAATTGTTCGGCGAGGGCAAAACCGACCGATGAGGCAAGTCCTTGACCAAGGGGGCCAGTGGTCATTTCAATGCCCGGTGCTTCCCCAAATTCAGGGTGACCTGCGCAGGGTTGATGAAGTTGTCTGAAATTTTTAATGTCATCAATGGTAGGGTTTTTATAGCCCGTTAAATAAAGCAGCGAATAAAGCAGCATCGAACCGTGACCTGCCGATAAAATAAATCGATCGCGATTGGGCCATTTGGGCCATTGGGGATCAAATTGTAAGAATTCACTGAAGAGGACTGTGGCTACATCGGCCATTCCCATAGGCATTCCAGGGTGTCCAGAATTTGCCTTCTGAACCGCATCCATGCTAAGTGCACGAATTGCGTTTGCCATTTCCCTTTTTGACACTGTCATTTTATTAAAACACAACCTTATTATTTTAAATTAACTAATCTCACTCAATCAAAAGATCTAACTTGAGGTTAGAATGTAACTTTTTATCTGGCGCACAATGGACTTTCTAGGACGCAGGGTCAATCTTGTTATGCGAAAAATAGTCAATTTTAAGCCATCTTTTTACTTTTTTTTGAGGAAATGTTCATTCTCTTGTTTTTTGGTGGATTTTTTCGACGAAATGAGGCTAGTTTATTAAATAGACTTCACTAGAATAAAAATTATTAGGGAACACAATGTCACCGAAAACAAAAAGATTAGCCGCCGAGAAAACCATTATGGCACTAGATGAAGTATTGACTAGGTTAGAGAGAGCTATTTTAGAAAAACAGGCAAAATTTAAGGCAGGCTCTAGTGAACAGGCTGATTTTATCAATCAATTAGAAAAAGAAAACCGTGCTTTATCTCGGGAACTTGATGTGGCAAGGAACAATGTTGAAAAATTGGAAGACCGTCTGGAAAGCTTTGAAAAAGCCGGCGACTCGGCGACAAAAGAAATCGGGCTGATGGTAAAACAGTTAGATACATTAATTTCACAACAAACATCACATTAATTAAGGGCATATTATGGGACAAGTATCTGTCACTTTTAATAATCAAGAACACCATCTCGGCTGTCAGGATGGCGACGAAGAACGGTTGCTGAAATTGGCAAATTATGTAGAAGAAAAAGCCCATTTATTACTCGAACGAATGGGTTCTGTGGGTGATACTCGATTACTGTTGATGACGGCGATTATGATTGCTGATGAGCTTCAGGACTTGAATGAAGGAAAAATGCCAAAGAATGACCCAGCGAGTTCGGAATTAAAACATATGGATGTTGCCCTTGGTAAAGCAGTTATTCGGATTGAAGAACTGGCCCGACGAATAGAGATACAAAGCTAAATTCCCCAAAGCTCCGCGTATTTTAGATACATATCTTTACGGTCATAAAGTTTTTTAACATGATTTAAATTAGCGGCCCCGATCATTTTTTGTTGTTCTTTATCGTTGCTTAATGTGGTGATCGCCTCAATCAATGCGCTATCATCCCCTGCGCTGACAATGTATTTCTTATTTTCAGCACTAACCATATGTTTAACATCACCGACGCTTAAGCCTACAATGGGTAAGCTCGCTGCCATAGCTTCATTGAGCGCATTGGGCATTTGTTCCGTGTCCGATGAAATGGCAAAAATATCAAATAACCCAATGACTTTTTCTGGGGTGGCTACATACCCTGTAAAAATAATTTTATCGCTAAGGTTTAATTTTACGCTAAGAGCCTCTAATTTTGGTCGCTCCACCCCTTCACCGATTATCATCAGGCGCATTTTTAATGTTGGGTTTTGAAGGATTGCT
>CALDNY010000357.1 GCA_937914685.1 uncultured Kordiimonadaceae bacterium | reverse complement strand
ATAGTGGTAGACTTTTACGCCGCCATGTGGCCTGATTTTACTCCGCCCTTGACAGGTCTGACGGGATACAGTCTAGACATTCTACAATCATAATATGTATGTGTTCCTTAGTCCAAAAATATTTGCACCTAAAAATAGTTACCGTTAAACATTGAGCAGTTCCTTCAACCAATTTTTTCGAACTGACGTTAGTTCCACACTTTGAAAACGAGATTTAATATTCTCATACACTGCATTTTTGGCAGGGTAGTTGGGGGAAAATGCCAGCGTAATCTGAGCGTGATAACCTTGCATGCTCTCCTGCCAATCATAATTTAATTCGAGTGTTTTTAACTCTCGATAGCGCCCCCCAAGTTTTATGACATTGACGGCCCGCCTGTGAAGATAATCAGGATCGAGATTTGCCTGCCGTTTACGAATGCCTTTTTTAGTGTGATTAGACCAAGGCCAATAATGCTCCTCATCCCGTATCATCGACCATATGGAAATAAGATGACTACCGTCAATTTTTGGCAAAAATATAGGCAGACCGTTTTCCTTAAAGGCACTTTTTTCCTCATCAGTATAGCCGATGGGATCAATCAAAAAAGCACTGTGAACATCAAGTGTTTTAATTAATTCAACACCGACCGAGCCACCAGAGCCAAAAGCCACAATATCAAAGTCATCGAAGTTAAGCTGCTCAATTGCTGCTGCGGTTGTCTTTGCGATTTCTTTGATTGATGTGAGGTCACCATTGGTAGTGCTCTCACCGTGACCAGGCAGATCAATGATTGCCAATGGCCGCTTGCCAATGGCGGGCTGTGCTAAATCTAATAATTCATTTCCAGCGGCTGAAATATTATGAAGCAGAACAATTGGACGACCATGACCTTGCTTGCTTAATCGAACATATATGTCTTGATCTTGGTGTTTTATAAAAGTGTTTTCTAAGCCCGAGATTTCATTTGTCCGCTCAATGTTTAAATCCACTGGAGGTAGATTGCGGCAATGCCTATTCAGTGCCTCCAACTGAACAGTATATCTTTCATCTAGGGTCGGCCCAGCATGCAGAATTTCAATATTGTCAGATAATCCCTGATTAATGAGCGCATCCGTAACAGGAAGAATGATGCTTCCTTGCCAACGAAGTACTGTTGTCGGAATGGTAAGCCCCGACATGTGGCTAATGTTTTCAGTTAAGAAGGCGGCCCTATACGCTTTCCAATAATCATTACCTGCCCTTAGATAGCGAAGCAACAAAGTGTGAATGGTGAGCGCATCAGGAAGATCAATATGAATTCTGTCTTTTTCGAGCGCTGAGTACCATGGAAAAGAGACATAGAGATGTCTACACATATCCCAATAAGTCAAAAGATGGCCACCATCTCTTTTGGGCGTAACATCCGGTAAATAGCCTTTTAATATTCTTTTAATGTCATCTTCTGACATATGCCCATTGGTATCGAGCAACAGTAAGTGAATGCGTTCCCCGATCTGCTTGGCGATTTCAATTGCTATTTGACCGCCAGTAGCGGAACCATATAAACAAAATTTTTCGCAGCCTAGTGCATCTATGGCCTCGATTATGGCTTTTGCATAATCACTAATGTCAGGCTCCGGTATATCCAGCTTCTCGGAAAGTCCGTATCCTGGTGTATCAAGAGCCAAACAATCATAGTTTGCAGAGAATATTTCCATAGCAGGAATTAAAGTTTCAGAGCATTGTGGAGACGGGTGAAGCATTATAAGCGGCAACCCATTACCAGATCGCCTATAGTGTAATTGCTGGCCATTATTAACGGTTATAAAATCGCGCTTAATTATCATTAAATCGTCTCGCTGAAAAAGTGAACTTGAAGAAGTATATCATTACTTAATCCCAACTTGCCTATGATCTTTGTCACTTCCTACAATATTTGGGCCTTATTGAAGATCGCATGCAATAAAATTGGCCCGTATGACAAAGGTCATAGACCACTAAAATTTCCCATTCGATAATATCTGATACTACAAATGCGTTACTCACAAGCGACAAAATAAATATAGGGAAATAATAATGACAGGCATCCAATCCGAAGTGAGTTCAGGCGAAATAAAACGTGGATGGCCGATTGTTTCTTCCGCAGCGATCGGGATAGGTCTCGGGTTGTCGCCGCTACCTTTTTATACGATTGGTATTTTTATTGGACCAATGGCAAAAGAATTCGGATGGGCCCCCTCACAGGTATTATATGCTCTGTTGATTTATTCGCTCGTGGTGGTTTTTATTGCCCCTTTCATTGGACTTGTAGCAGACAAGATTGGCGCAAGAAAAGTAGTGTTAGTTTCGATCGTCTTGTTTGGCCTGTCGATGATGTTACAGTCATTACACACTGGCTCAATAGAGCTTTACTTATTCTATTGGTCGGTTCTCGCGGTATTTGGGGCTGGAACTTTACCAATAACATTTACCAAAGCTATAAATAACTGGTTTGATATCCACCGTGGGAAAGCACTTGGTATGGCGTTGGTGACCACTGGTATATTTGGGGCCCTTGCCAAATTTTTTGCTGCGGAAATAACCGCTCTCTACGGTTGGAGAACGGCTTATGTTGCTCTTGGCTGTTTGCCCATTTTTATAGCATTCCCCATAGCGCTTGTCGCCTTTCGCGATGTCGATGACACACCACCCAAACAGTCAATTTGTATGAAATATAAACTTCCCATATTGACTGTTTCAGTTCTTGGAATGGGTGCTCTCGCCTATTTCGTGCTTGGTTTTATACTGCCAACGGCAGCAGCAGAGGGGTGGAAAATGCAATATGTTATTGGGACCGTTTTTATGATCATTGTATTCATCCCTTTATTAATGTTGATTTTTGGCAAGACGGACCTTGATCCTCCGATTAAAAAAAATACCTACCAATCGCGGGGAAAGCTTCATCTTCCGGGCGTCACTCTTTTGGAAGCAACACGGGAGTGGAGATTTTGGATGCTCGGTTTTGTATTTATAGTCATCTCCTTTGCTATCACGGGTGTAATTCCAAATATTGAACAAATTCTACTTTCAAAAGATTACTCAATCGTCGAAGCGGTAGGACTAGCATCACTAACCGGTTTTGCGATAATCGGAGGTCGAATAATTGGCGGATTTTTGATCGACAAATATTGGGCTCCAGGTGTGGCCTTTGTATTTCTCGCATCACCAGCGTTTGCCTTTTACATCCTATCAGGTGCAAATGTTAGCAGCGAGATGGCAGCAATCGCTATAATGATGATTGGATTTGGCGCCGGCGTCGAATATGATTTTATGGCTTATCTGGTGTCTAAATATTTTGGAATGCGTGGCTATTCAAGCATATATGGTGCTATTTACTCCTTCTTCGCTATTGGAGGATCAACAGCCCCTGCCGTGATGCTTAGAACGGCTGAGGCTGATGGAAATTGGCAAAATATGATGACATATTAGGCCATCGCCATGATAGTGGGGTCATTGCCACTACTGTTACTTGGCAAATATAGAGAATTTCCAAACAAGGAGTAATCTTGTACTCATTAAATTATTCAACACTTGGCTCTAGTCGGTTTTTATAGGCTGTCTACCTTGGGTCGATAACGGTTGCTCTCTTGTGATAAATATCATTGTTCGTTTGATTGTGCTGCGTTAGGCTTTTTATGTGAAATTGCAATCGGAAGGTCAAAACATGAAACGACGAGATACGCTCAAACTTATGGGGTCTGCTGCACTTGCTGCTACTGCAGTTGGATCAAGTATTTCTAAGGGGCAAGAAAGTAGCCTATCGTTAAACCCTGCTAATGCAGAAGATCTTCATTATATTCATCGCAAGCTGGCATTTAGTATCGATGAACGGCTGACATATTGGTATATTCGTGCAGTAAGGTATGGTTTTAGAGATGGTGTATTTACGCCTTTTTGGAATATGCATGTCGGCATCATATATAAACTGGAGAATTTGGGTGATCATAAGTATATGGCTAAAGCTGTATTGAAGATTTTTTATACGGATATCGAAACTGGCGAGCTTCTTGAAACCTTTAATAACCCTTACTCTGGAGAAATACGCGAGGTAATGCAGCCGAAGCTTGCGCGTGCAAATCGAACTTTCGTTCTTCGCGGCGTTGAACAGCCAGCTTTTGATATAAATAGTGAAAAGAAGAACGGTCCAGTAACAAGAAATGGTGATATTGGCCCGGCATGGATCATTGGTGATGATATTTGGGTAAACGGTGACGTTATCTACCGCGCAGAACTGCCTAATGATCTCGGTCAGCTAATCCAGGTCAATGACTGGTCAACATACCAAGGATCGATGAAACAGGTCGCTGATCCTAGTCTTATGAGTGCAGATGCAACGCACACTTTTAATGACATTAACACTTTTAATCATCCATGGATTGGTATGTGTGGTGTCAAGGCCTGGTCAATTTCCCGTGGATTTGGTCGGAAATTCCACTCTGTTGAGGGCATGCCTGAAATCTGGCGTCAATTTACGGAAAAATCCAATCCTGAATTGATTGAAGATAATCCAAATATATTTTAGTTGCCCTCGGCATTCAAGGTCCGCTTTCGACGGTGGTCTCAACTGGTCAACGCAACACTTTAATCTATTATAGCAATAGAGGGAGTGATTGATATGACTTATAGAACAATAATAAAATATACGACTGAACAGAAAAAATATATGTGGGATCGGTGGTTGCAGGGCGATAGCCTTAAGGATATTGGCCGTTATTTTGATCGACCCTCCTCATCCATATATGGCCAGTTATCGCCGACAGGGGGCATACGTCCTCCAGACCGTAAGAGGTCCCGATTGGCCCTTACACTTGCCGAGATAGAAGAGATTTCAAGAGGAATATTTGGAGGATTATCGATCCGTCAGATAGCGCTTAAACTTGATCGTCCTCCTTCGACCATAAGCCGTGAGATTAAAAGTAATGAAGGTTATAAACACTATAGAGCTACATCAGCAGATCAGGCGGCATGGGACAGATCATATCGGCCTAAACTCTATAAACTTGCGCAGAGCCGTGTTTTGCGGCTTAATGTTGCCAAGAAGCTCAAGCAGCATTGGTCACCGCAGCAGATCGCAGGATGGCTAAGACGGGAATATCCAACGGAAGATCATAATCAAGTGTCACACGAAATCATATACAGAAGCTTATTTTTTCAGGCGCGCGGTGTTCTAAAAAAGGAACTGTTTTAGTATCTTAGGACAAAACGTACCATACGCCGCTCCAAGCATTCAACCATGAAGAATAGCGGCCTTGGCCAGATTAAGAATATGGCCT
>CALDNY010000356.1 GCA_937914685.1 uncultured Kordiimonadaceae bacterium | reverse complement strand
TTAACAGGATTTTATGAGTCGGCGGTTATGTGCCACGCGGCTTTTAAATATGGAATTCCTGATTGGAAAATGGCGACGGGCTATACGACAACTAATACGGCGATTCAAGAAAGGCTTGGTGTCTAGGCCTATAATGCCGAAGGAGCCATTATGGTCTATTCATTCTATATTAAGCCACGAACCGTTATTATTTAGTCATGATGAGAATCGCTTTATACATAGGTGCTTTTATAGTGTGTTTTATGCTGGGTACAGCTATGTCTAATGCTCAAACGTCTCTTGATCGTGGCGCAGAAATTATACCCAACTCCGTCATTCCTCCTTCTGAGCGTAAATTGCGAATACCAGATCAATTTTTTCGCCATGACGATGCCCGTGAAAGAGTGCGAACTGGTGATATTGTTTCTTTGGCGATTATCAGAAAAGCCGTTAAAAAACAATATTCTGGACGTATTGTCGATGTTCGCTTACTTGTTCCAAAACGTGAGGGTCTTAATTATCTTTATGATGTGAGAGTTTTGACCAATTCGGGACAACTTCTTTCTGTAAAAGTCGATGCGAAAAGCACCCAAATTATTGATGTTAAAGGTTAAAATATATGAGACTATTGCTCGCTGAAGATGATCCTGATTTATCACGTCAAATGAAAATATTCTTAGAAGATGCTGGCTATGCGGTAGATGTTTCATTGAATGGGGAAGATGCTCATTTTCTTGGCGAAACCGAAAATTACGACGCGATTATCTTGGATTTGGGCTTGCCAGTGATTGATGGTTTAAGCATTCTTCGTAAATGGCGAGACGCAGAGATTTCTACGCCAGTGCTTATTTTAACGGCCCGTGATGGTTGGTCTGAAAAAGTTTCAGGGCTTGATGCAGGGGCAGATGATTATGTACCGAAACCTTTTCAAATCGAAGAATTATTAGCACGAATTCGCGCCCTTATTCGCCGCGCAGCGGGACAAAGTTCATCTGAATTGAGCATTCGTGGTCTTACATTAAACAGCGTATCTTCCAAAGTTACCGTTAATGGAATGCCTGTAAGGCTCACGGCACAGGAATATAAATTATTATCCTATATGATGCATCATCCGGGCAAGGTTATTTCGAGAACTGAACTTACCGAACATATTTATAATCAGGATTTCGATCGGGATTCAAATACCATCGAAGTCTTTGTTACACGCATTCGTAAAAAAATTAATCTGGATATTATTAAAACCATTAGAGGATTGGGGTATCAGCTTGTTGCTGAAGAAGAATGATCATATAAACCCTAGCGGAAAAAGACCTTTATGGTTACGTTTGGTCACCATATCTGTGGTATGGACTGTGCTTGCCCTTGTTTTGGGGGGATATTTATTATCATTGGTATTCCGTCAAACTTTAGAAGAAAACTTTGATCAGCGTTTAAACAGTCTACTTGAAAATTTAATAGGAAGCAGTTCCGATGATAGCTCAACGGTTGTCAATCTATATCGGCCCATGGTTGACCCTCGTTTCGAGCAACCCTATTCTGGCTGGTATTGGCAAATTTCTCCAGAGGGAAACCCGCTCTTTAGATCAAGGTCCTTGTGGGATGTTAATTTAGAGGTGAATTTTACAACGCCGATAAGGACAGCACGGTTTAGCGAAATAGTCGGACCCGAAGAACAAGCCTTACGGCTTATAGAACGGGATATTACAATTCCAGGCAATGATGTTCTTTATCGTTTCAGTGTCGCTATTGATACGGCAGAGTTGGATCAACAAGCGGCGCGGTTTGATAATATATTATTTGTTGCTCTTAGTGCATTGGGTTTAGGGCTTGTTGGTGCCTCTCTATTACAGGTGTTTCTTGGACTTCGACCACTTAGTCATATTAAGGAATCTCTAGGGAAAGTCCGTAATGGAGAAGAAGAATATCTCCCCACTGATTTTCCAAGTGAAATTCAGCCTCTCGCTGATGAGGTTAATGCCTTACTTGATCATAACAATGAAATTGTTGAACGCTCTCGTACCCAAGTAGGCAACTTAGCCCATGCTTTAAAAACGCCTCTTGCGGTGCTTCGTAATGAAGCAAAAATGAACGCGAATAATGACAATAATCAGTTGTCAATCTCAGTGGCCAAACAAACAGAGAATATGCATAAGCATGTGGAATATTATTTAAAACGCGCCCGTATGGCGGCTAATCTCAAAACTATCAGTGGTCATAGTCAGATTATTCCTTCTATTCATAATATTGCTCGTGCGTTAAATAAAATTCATAAAGACAAGAATATTACCGTCAATGTCAATGGTGATGAAGGGCAGTTTATATTTAAGGGTGAGGTTAATGATTTTGAAGAAATGGCCGGAAATTTAATGGAAAATGCCGCTAAATGGGCGGTATCAGAAATTATAATTGATGTCAGCCGTGATGATCATTGGATTACTATTGAAATTTGTGATGATGGCCCCGGTATTGATATAAAGGCCCGCGATGCTGTATTTGACCGTGGGGAAAGACTTGATGAGAATATACCCGGATCAGGACTTGGGCTTTCTATTGTTCGTGATTTAGCGGATTTATATGGCGGTGAAATAAAATTACAGGACAATGATAGCTCCAACCCTTGTGACGGTTTAAAGGCAAGTCTGATATTGCCGGTGATTTAATTAAAATTAATTCTATTCTGAACCGTATGTTCAGCATTTATTCATTTCTTTTTGTTATTATTTAGTTATGTAAAATAATTTGAGGTTATGAAATGAATAAAGCAGCCATTATAATATTATGTGTATTTAGCCTGTCGGCGTGTGAACCAGGGTCAAAAGAAGGTTTTGGAACCTTTTTAGGGGCAATAGGCGGTGCAGCGGTAGGGTCAGCTCTTGTGGGCGGTGGCCATCATCACCGCGGCCGCGGCGGATATGGTGCAGATGGTATGGTTGTTGTCATGGGGGCTCTTGCGGGGGCCGCGATCGGTAATAGTATTGGTAAATCATTGGATCAGGCCGATCGGCGCTCTATGTATCAAGCTCAACAAGCCGCATTGGAAAGTTATCCAACGGGGCAAAAATCAACATGGTATAATCCTGGTACAGGTAATTCTGGTACTTATGTACCTCAGCCCGCGTATCAAAGCGATAATGGCAGATATTGTCGTGAATATCAGCAAAGCGTTACTATTGGTGGTCAAGTTCAAGAGGCTTACGGTAAAGCCTGTCGTCAACCAGACGGAAGTTGGCAAATTGTAAATAGCTAAAAAATAGCTAAATATGATTTTGGGGTTGTTTAATATTATTGAGCTGATTTATAGGCGCTTAAAGCCATTAAGGCCCAGCCTAGTAAAAAGAATGTGCCGCCCACGGGGATCAGAAGATGAAATGGATTTTCTTCAAAAAGTGCCAGCCAATATAGATTTCCCGAGAATAGCAAAATTCCCATTAAAAAAGACAGAGCTGAATATTTAAGATAGGGCTTATTGCTGCCCTTTGTGCCGTAGTAAGGCCAAAGGTACGCGCATCCCATTAAAGCGAAGCTATGATAAATATGATAATCATTGGCAGTTTGAAAATTTACCAATCCTTTGGCTGAGAGCATAGGAAGTAGGGTATGTGCGCCCATGGCACCAATCAGCACCGCTAAAAAGCTGCTGATTGAGGCTATGATGACCCATAGGCGCATAATGATTAATTAACCCGAATAAGTTCAACGGTGAAAATAAGATCTTCGTCAGGGCCGATAGGGCCGCCGGGTGTGCCACGGGCGCCGTAAGCTAGTTCGGAGGGGATGAAGAATTTATATTTTGCGCCCTCTTTCATCAATTGAACCCCTTCGGTCCAACCACTAATCACACGATTTAACGGAAACTCAATAGGTTCGCCCCGTTGATAACTACTATCAAAGACAGTTCCGTCAATTAATGTTCCTTCGTAATGAACGGTTACTTTATCGCTCGCACTCGGGCTTTTACCCGTGCCTTGTAAAAGTATTTTATATTGCAAGCCGCTATCGGTAACGATTATGCCTTCTTTATTCTTGTTTTCTTCAAGAAAACTGGATCCTGTTGTCACTTGTTGCTCCATATTGGTTGAATTTTGAACATTTTCTTGTTCATCTGTTTGTTCGGAACAAGACATAATTATAAAACCTGTTGTAAGGATTAAAGCAGTCTTGGCGAACCTGTTGAAAGTATTTGGCATTAAAAGCTCCGTTTTTAAATCTAATTAAATAAATGCTCCATTTCTATAAAGCAAAATTGCGTCACTTCCAAGGTGCAATTTCAATAGTCAACGCATGGCGTTTCATGTAACAGTGTCATGGTTGTCATTATGATGAAATATAGGTTATAAAGAACATTGAACCCCTATAATTAATAGCTCTTGTAGATATAAAACAAGGTAAATGAATATTCTTATTAGACGAAGGTAGAAGAAATGTCGAAAATTAAAATTGCGATCGCTGGTATTGGTAACTGTGCTAGTTCACTTATTCAAGGTATCTATTATTACACTCCAGAACGTGCCGGTGAAAATAAAATAGTCCCAGGCCTTATGCATTGGGAGATCGCAGGGTACCGTCCATGTGATATTGATGTTGTTGCTGCATTTGATGTGGATAGTCGTAAAGTCGGTAAAGATTTAAATGAAGCTATTTTCGAAAAACCAAACTGCACGACAGTATTTCACGGCGACCTACCGAAAAGTGGTACTATTGTTAAAATGGGTAATGTCCTTGATGGTGTATCTCCGCACATGGCTGAATTTGATGATAGTCGTACTTTCGTACTTGATGATACAGCCTCTGCGACAAAAGAAGATATTGTTCGTGAATTAAAAGAAAGTGGTGCTGAAATTCTTACCAACTATATGCCTGTTGGATCAGAACAAGCCGCAAAATTTTACGCTGAGTGTGCATTGGAAGCGGGCATTGGTTTTATTAATAATATGCCTGTGTTTATTGCTAGTAATCCTGAATGGTCTGAAAAATTTGAAAAAGCTAATCTGCCGATCATTGGTGATGATATTAAAGCTCAACTTGGGGCTACAATTACCCATAGAACACTTACGGATTTGTTTGCTAAGCGCGGTGTTGTTTTAGAACGTACATATCAATTAAATACGGGTGGTAACACTGACTTTTTGAATATGAAAAACCAAGACCGCTTAAAGTCTAAGAAAATTTCTAAAACTGAAGCGGTACAGTCTGTGGCAGGTACCCGACTTGCCGATGATAATATTCATGTGGGTCCAAGTGATTATATTCCGTGGCAGAATGATAATAAAGTTTGCTTCCTTCGTATGGAAGGCGACCTTTTCGGAGGTGTTCCAATGAATTTGGAAATGCGTCTTAGTGTAGAAGACAGCCCAAATTCAGCCGGCGTTGCTATCGATATGATCCGTTGTTGTAAATTAGCATTAATGAACGGCGAAGGTGGCATACTTACTGCAGCGTCCGCTTATTTTTGTAAACATCCGCCAGAGCAGTTTACCGATGATCAAGCCTACGTGATGACTGAAGAATTTATCACATCACGTATTAAATCAGCGAGTGCAGCAGAATGAAATGCTTAATCGTAGCAGCAGGTCAAGGCAGCAGGATGAGAGATAAAGGGGAATGTAAGCCCCTGATTGAGCTGGACGGCGTTCCCATCTTAGAGCGGGTGATTTTAAACGCACGCGCCGGTGGTCTTGATGAATTTTATGTTGTGACGGGTTATCGCGGTACTAAGGTTCGCGCTTTCCTTGATGAGCTTGCGGAACGTGAAAATATCACCATTCATCATATTGCTAATGATCAGTGGCAACGGCCAAATGGTATTTCCGTACATGCGGCCAAAGGGCATATTGATGGCCCCTTTATCTTGACCATGTGTGATCATTTGTTTGATCCTGAGATCATTAAAGATGTTTTATCCTATGATCATGATGCGGATACTGTAACCCTTTGTGTGGATTATAATATCGAAAATCCAGTGATCGACCTTGAGGATGTAACAAGGGTTAATTGTACGTCTAAAAAGATTGATAATATCGGTAAGGTGATCCGTGATTATAACGCCTTTGATACGGGGATTTTCTATTGCACTAGCGCTATATTTGATGCCTTGGAGCAAAGTTCATCAGAAGGCGATGATAGTATCACGGGGGCGATGAATGTTCTTGGCGCACAAAATAAAGCGCGCACCTTTGATATTAAAGGTCGGCTATGGCTTGATGTTGATGATCCGATGGCTTTTGGTAAGGCCATCGTTTATGTCAATGAAGGCAAGCTTTAAATTATATTTCACCATCACGAAGTTTTTTGTGGTGGTGAATAACTTCTTTGATAATAAAATCCAAAAACTTTTCTGAAAAATCAGGGTTTAACTGAGCCTCTGCGGATAATTTGCGTAATCTTTCGATTTGCAGTTTCTCTCGTTCTTTATCGGCAGGGGGTAATCCGTATTTTGCTTTATAAATTCCCACTTTTTGTGTGATTTTAAAACGTTCCGCTAGCATATTAATAATGGCCGCATCAATATTGTCGATACTGTTGCGGTATTCATTTAATTTATTTTTCTTGTCTAGCTCGCTCGGTGGGTTCGCTGTAGTCAATTTTCAATACCTCTATATTCAATCAATGAAATAGAACTTAACAATCTTTGTAAGTTTTAAAAAGAATTTTTTTAAAAGAACTTAGCTTTTATCTTCTCAATGTCCTTTTTTTCCATAGCAAAGATAAGCAAAGAGGCACCATAAATGATAAAAAGAAGTAGAATGCCAAGGGCAATGCCCCAGCCTGAGGTTAGATTAATTGGACTATAATGGGTCAATATTTTAAAAACACCAGTGGTCGTCAGTGCCGCTATAATGACTTTGAAGATTCTAAATTTAAGCATATCAATGTCAAATAACTTTCGGATAACAATCACGCGAATAAGATTCATGAAAAAATAGGTGCAACAAAGTGCCATAGCCACCCCTACAGGGCCAAAAGATGTATGTTGAGTGAATAGGTAAGCTAGTAAAATATAGACCGGGATCATAAGCAGTGAGATAATCGGGTTAAAGAGCGGCGAACGGTAAATGATGGGTAGATCTGCAGTTCCAAATCCGCCATTTATAGTTTCTCCGACCATCAGGAAGAATAGAACAAGAGCTCCCATAAGGGGCATAAAACTATTAGCCTGTTCTGGAATAATGGCCTCAAATATAACAACGCCGTAAAAGACACATAAAATAACAAGAATACTTTGGACCATCAGTATCCAACGGGCAACCATGATCATCTGTTGTTCGACGGTTTTAAAATCTTTCTCAACCAGATTTTTCGCCATAACGGGAGCAAGAATAGGATAAAAACTCTGATATATTTTCTCAACCGAGGTGGCAAATTGTTGGGCAATGGTATAAACGCCAAGCACCGCCTCAGAGAAGAAAAACTTAACTGTAAAGATGTCCATCCGCATAAACACAAGAAGGGCCAAATCATGAAAAGCCGTAGGCCCAGAGAATTTAGCCAACTGCTTTATCAGGGTCAAATTAGGCCGTGCTTGGACAATATTTTCAAAAGAATAAAGATGGAAAAATCCCCAAATAGCAAAGATTAATGCCGCGATCAGGGCCACTGCATAAGCCATAAGAAGTCCATAATTATCAAAACCCATATAATAAAAAATCAACATGGTAAACAGCAATATATAAGGTTCAATTATGCTTCGAGAAATCACTTCATAACGCATTTTACGGCTGGCGCGTGTACAGCTTAGAATAACATCAAGGGCGGTGATAATCATAATCATCGGCGCAAGGGTGGTGAGACCTTTAACCATTTGAGGATATTCAAATATCACAGCTAAGCTTTGAGCGCTTATAATAATTAAACCCGTGAATATACCGCCGACCACTAATGACCATAGAAGGGCTGACAGCATGACCTGTTCAATTGTATATTTGCCCACATATTGGGCATCATAAATGAATTTAAATAAAGACCTTTTAAAGCCGAATGTGGCAAATGCCGCACAGATTTCAATGGTCGTGATGGTATAATTATATCGTCCGTATAATTCATTGCCAAATAGGGTCACAGCCAGAATTAGAAAAGGCAGTCGTGACCCTAATCGCACGATAAAGCCTATAAAATTTGCCCCGGCACCATTGGCAATATCTTTATTATCTTTTGCCGTATTAGCGGACTTATTATCTATATTTTGATCCGATAATGACATTTGTTCTTCTTTATCTTCTGTTACGGCGTCTTTTCTTGGTCACTTTTTTCGCAGGTAAAATATCAGTATATTCACTTAATGCTTTGCCAGTTAGTGTTTTTTCACCCATCGACGTACTGTAAGTCAGATTATAGTCACCAAGATAACGAAAATTAGCAACGATTGGGCTGGACTTAGCGAATGTTTTTTCAAAGAAATTCAAATGTTCGGTAAGATTAAAATGGTTTAATTTCTTGGTAAAGGTGACCGTACCTTTTAATGTTCCCTTTTCACTTTTTGCAAAAATTTCAATGGAGGTCGGCCGCGTTGCTTTATTGTCTTCGTCTTCGATCATGTTTTGATATGTTATTTTCACGTCTGAAAAACTATCAATGGTCTGATCTCCATCAAAAATTTTCAATAAAATATCTTCTGTGCCGTCTGGTCTCACAATTGATGACAAGAAAGGTTTAGGGCCCTCTTTACTGACCCCTATGATACGGGTCCAGTTTTTAACGAGAGCATCGATCTTATCTGTCATAAGGACATGGACGCCAAAGCCTTTTACACCTTCGACCTTATGAAGGGGGCCGAGCGGATTAAAACCGGCTTCTTTTCCCAATTGCCAATGACCAGAACCTTCAAGATTAGGCGCATAAAAGGATGTTTCAATAAATCCATCTTTACTTGAATAGCTTTTATGATTTAAAACAGGCTGAAGTGATTTTAGCTGTAAATCGACAATGGCCATAGTATTTTCAAGATGGACATTTAAATTATCATCATTTCCACTCAATCTATGAGTATGAATAACCAAATCGAGACTGTCTTCTTTAAAGCCCCA
Source organism: uncultured Kordiimonadaceae bacterium (assembly GCA_937914685.1). Lineage (GTDB taxonomy): Bacteria > Pseudomonadota > Alphaproteobacteria > Sphingomonadales > Emcibacteraceae > Pseudemcibacter. The sequence continues at coordinate 10,188 of CALDNY010000356.1, read as the reverse complement.
CTTGCCGGGCTTGCGGCCGTTTTTAATGACATATAATTCACCTTCTGGCGTTATTAATGTGCCAAGCATGATGCCGTGATCTTTGCCCACAGGCCAAGGGAAATTGGCGATCAAAAACTGACTAGTGACAAGTGAACCATCGCCTAAATAAAAATATTGTTCCCAATATTCAGTATATTTTTTATCTTCTGACATCATCGGTCTGATGTTGTTAATTTCATGAGTGTAAGCAGGAGCACCCATAAGATAAAATATAGCGACAAGTATAATTCTTAAAAAATTACAACGCATATACAATATTCCTAAATTCACCGTCTTTAAATTATTTCTTTTAAACGTAGAGTGAAAAGATTGTTCAATAATTTCTGTTTTTGTACTAAAAATATAAGAGTTAAATTTAGCACAATCACTTCGAACCAAAAATAATATATAGGCTCACCGCTAATTGTCGCTATAAATATGGCAAAAGTACGATAGTTTGCACATAATATACCCCACATATTGACGGCAGGGGCATAAATCTCACGGTATAGCTCTCTAATCTCGTCGTTTTTTTCAGGAGAGAGAGTTAGGATTTCTTTTATAGAGTTTCTAAAATTATGATCGACACCGCTAAAGGCGAATTGCATACGGATATAGCCGATATGTAATTGGTTAGCCAATTGACCGATTAGTGATCTATCTGCACCATTTTCTATAAGTTTATTGATGCTTGGTAGATCTGCACTTTGCTTAGATTTTCCCCAAAAATCATATTCACTACGTTGCAATTCATAAGCCCCTGATTGTACTGCATGGCTTAGCCCTGCAATGATAACCAGATACCAAATATTAGTGCCAACAGTGAGACTTAAAGCAAGGCTGATACCCACATAAACGCTAATGAAAGTGACATAATCACAGACCCCGTCAATAACTTTGCCAATTTCAGAGTAATTGTGTGTGGCGCGGGCTAATTGACCATCGGCACCGTCAAAAATATGCCACATAAACATCAATATAAAACCAAGCACAGCGAAAAATGGATTTTGGTAATGATAATAACAAAACCCCGCAGTCGCCCCACAAGCCATACCCATCGATGAAACCATATTGGGGGTGATATTGAGCTGAATAAATTTGGGCACCAGCCAACTGCTGATGGGATGGATGATATGAAGATTGGTAAACTCTTCAATCTCATTAGTGCGTTTAATGTCATCGGTCATTTTATCAACTCTCTAAAAGCATCTTGCGTAAGCCTTGATCCATTGTAAATTGTGGATCATAGTTAAGATGTTTTATAGCCTTTTCAATAGAGGCTTTGGAGTGCCTAACATCCCCTGCGCGAAAATCTTGATATTTTATATCGTTAAAATCATTTCTGCCTAGATTGTTTTTAATAAGTTCTAGCAATTGATTTAACGAGGTTTGCCCTCCTACCGCTACGTTATAAACTTCGCTTTTTTGCAAATCCTCATTGGTTGCAGCGAGAATATTAATTTGCACGACATTTTCAATATAGCAAAAATCACGGCTGGTTTCTCCGTCACCATTAATATAGATGGTTTGATTATCATTGACGGCGGCAACCCATTTGGGGATCACTGCGGCGTATGCTCCCTCAGGGTCTTGGCGTGGGCCAAAGACATTAAAATAGCGCAGACCTACTGATTTAAATTGATATGTTCTAAAAAAGACCTCAGCATATAATTCATTGACATATTTTGTTACCGCGTAAGGGGAAAGTGGATTGCCGATTTTATCTTCTACTTTTGGCAGGTCAGGATGATCGCCGTATGTAGAGCTTGAGGCAGCGTAAACAAAGCTTTTTACCTGTTCTTGTTTCGCGGCGGTCAGCATATTAAGAAAGCCAGTGATATTGGATAAATTAGTATTGATCGGATCAGCGATGGAGCGGGGAACTGAGCCTAATGCCGCTTGATGAAGTACATAATCAATACCGCTTAGGGCGCGTTGGCAGGTGGAATAATCACAAATATCACCCTCGATCAGATTAAAGCGCGACCATTGCTCTGGGCTTACTATATTTTTTACGGCATCCAGATTATGATGATGACCCGTTGAAAAATTATCAAGTCCTACCACCGATTGATTAAGAAGGAGCAAAGTTTCAAGCAGGTTTGAGCCAATAAAACCTGCAACGCCTGTGACTAACCACTTTTGGGGGGCGAGGGATAATTTTTCTTTTATTTGATCATACTTCATTTGAAATCATCTTTGATTTAGAATTTAATGTTCAGTCTCTAATATTTAATTTACTTGAACCAACATAGCAAGTTTGTAACAGTAAGATCATTAAAGTAATTTTAAAGTAAAAAAGCTAGACCGATAATTACAATTCGGTATATAAACCATTATGGACAATAAAAATAAATCAAAACTCATTGTTATCGGCTTCATTAGTTTCGTTGTGATCATTTATACAGCGAGTTATTTTTATACCCTAGACAAGAATAATAAACTTCTTTCCTCGCCGCGTCTTGTCATGTTGCTGGCGCCGGAACAAAAAATAAATGATCAATTCTCCCTTCTCAATATAGAAGGCCGCCGTTCTTTGGCGCGATTGATGTATAAAGAAGGATTAATCCTTTCGATTTCACAAAGTCAGTTTGATAGTGGAAATATTAATATCAGTGATCATTATCAGGATAAAATCCAAGATAGGGCCTTTACGGTCATTGATTGTATGGATTATAGCGAGATATTGGAAAAAACCATGCAAGTCACGGATAAAAATAATTTAAAAGCCAATTGGGCTTTTTCGGCTTGCGGCGTTAATTAAGCAAACCTGCCTTTTTGAAACTTTTCAAATATATTTCAGCATCGCTTTGGCGGTGAAACCATTTGGCGCATTCTTGCCGCACGTGGCTTGGAAAATCTGGATATAATCTTATGACATTTTTCCGGGCATTAGCACAGGCTATCTCATCGCCTATTTCAGCATAATTTATCGCTTGAAGAGCATGGGGCCAAAACCAGTTTGGTGTTTCAATAATACTGACAAATTTGATTGCTTGATCATATTGACCGCGCAAAAAATGATAATGAAAATAGGCAAACTGGCACCAATTAGGATGTTGAGGGTTTAAGCTCATCGCTTTTTTAACCAGCGCCAAACCTTTTTCCAGCTCACCCATTAAACAAAGATAAACACCGCTATCAGCAAGAACCGCTGGGCTATTAGGAGCAAGGCTTAAACCCATTTTGATGTTATTTTGAAATTTGTCCCACTCGCCCTTATGATAATGAATGATGGTCATTGCGTACCAAGCAATGGAAAATTTTGCACTTAATGAAATGGATTTCTCCGCTAATTCCTGAGCACGGTCTAAGGCTGAAATTGGGTCTTCTTTTAAATTAAAGCTAAAGCGATATTCATCAAGCGCAAGAAAAGCAAGACCAGCCCATGCATCAGGATAATAAGGGTCAATCAAGATGGCTTTTTCTAAGCTTATACGGGCTTTTAAATGAGAGGCGGGGGAGAGTTCAAATAAATAATCATGAAACAGCATCATGCTTTTGTAGGCTTCCATGAATTTGGTGCTGCTACGTTTCATATCTATGGTGCTACTTCGCATGACCATGCCATAAGCATCGCCAATGGTGGCGCCAACGCGGGTGGCTATTTCATCTTGGACGCTGATTAAATTTTCAGGGGTTAAATTATGGTCATATTTTTCGACCCAAATGACAGTGCCGTTGAAGCCATTTAAAAGTTGTGCGGTTACCCGTACATTATCGCCGGCCTGTTTGATGCTGCCTTCGAGTACATAATGCGTTTCAAGTTCGCGCGAGAGAGTGCGAATATCCATATTTTTATTTTTATATAAAGCGGTTACTTTTCGACTAATCACATGAAGACTAGGACTTAAACTTAATTGGTTGATAATCTCCTCTGTTATGCCGTCGGCAAACATGCTGATATTTTTATCATCGCTCAACTGATCAAAAGGCATCACAGCAATAGCGGGGCCGCTGGCAGGAGCTGCTGCGGCCTTTATAATCGGATCATTATAATTATTTTTAAAATTATTTTCGTTAAATTCTGGTTCATACTTACCTTTAGGAAGACGAATAAGAATAGCATCATCTTGTCCTTCATCCATGTAATAATGTTCGAGCAGTCGGCGTAGTCGCCCTGCTTCGACGCGCACGATGGCATCGGATTGAGGGTCAAAAGTTTCATCTTTATCAAATACCTCAAGGCCAATAGTATAACCCTTTATCAAAGCACTTCGCCCTTCAAGAGTTTCATTAACCACGTAAGATAAAAATTTCTGTGGCCTTTTTTTGTTTTCGAACAAGGCACTATTTATAATTTTATCTAATTGGTCTTTGATGTTTTGTGTAGATGGAAAAATAATCTTCTCAATATATTGTTGTCAGTAGAGTGAACAATATAGCATACATTTTGTGGCAAAAATGAGAAGTCTAATTTTTAACAATCTTTAGAAAATATCAACGACACCTGCAGAAGGGGAACATGGCAGGTCAAGAGTGAGGCCACAAGCAAGTGCCGTTGACATATATAATACGTAGCTCAATTATAAAACCTTCGTTTTATTATATAATTTCAACAGCGACCGCCGTCGCTTCGCCGCCACCAATACAAAGACTGGCAATGCCGCGTTTTTTGCCATAAGTTTTAAGAGCGGCAATTAAAGTGATAATAATCCGTGCCCCTGATGAACCCACAGGATGACCCAAAGCGCAGGCTCCACCATGGACATTAACTTTATCATGGGAAATATTCAAATCATGCATGGCCGCCATCGTAACTACGGCAAAGGCTTCGTTTATTTCATAAAGATCCACATCTTTATCGCTCCAACCGGTTTTTTCATAAAGCTTTTTCATGGCGCCGACAGGGGCTGTGGTAAACCAGTTTGGTTCTTGGGCATGGACGCTATGGCCGACTATTCTGGCAATCGGTTTGAGGCCACGTTTATCGGCCTGGGCCCGTGTCATTAAAATCATAGCAGATGCCCCATCAGATATGGAACTGGAATTCGCAGGCGTTACGGTTCCATCTTTGGCAAAAGCAGGCTTTAAAGTGGGAATTTTTTCTGGACGCGCTTTACCGGGTTGTTCGTCCGTATCAATGATAATGTCGCCTTTTCTGCTTTTAACCGTAACGGGGCTGATTTCGCTTTTAAAATGACCTTTCGTTATGGCTTCATTCGCACGTGATAATGAGGCGATGGCAAAATCGTCTTGTGCTTCACGGCTAAAATTATATTTTTCGGCTGTTTTTTCGGCAAAAACACCCATCAATGTGCCTTTGTCAAATACATCTTCAAGACCGTCTAAAAACATATGATCCATAACTTGGGCATGACCAATCCGGGCGCCGCTACGCATTTTTGGTAACAAATATGGAGCGTTGCTCATGCTTTCCATACCGCCAGCGACAATAATATTAGCGCTGCCCGCGGCGATGGCATTAGATGCCATAATAACGGCCTCCATGGCACTTCCACACATTTTATTGACGGTGGTGCAGGGGGTAGACATGGGAATTCCCGCGCCAATTGAGGCTTGCCTTGCCGGCGCTTGACCCAAACCTGCGGCCAGAACACAGCCCATATAGGTCTGGTCAATATCTTTTGGGTCAATATTGGCATTGTCGAGCGCGCCTTTTATGGCAACAGATCCAAGGGTAGGGGCGTTAACAGAGGAAAAATCCCCTTGAAATCCACCCATCGCTGTTCTTGACATGCCGACAATTACTATTTCTTGCGGGTTCATGAAAACTTCTCCGTGATTTAAGTTTTATAGTATGTTACTATTGAGTAACTCTATAGACAAATTACTTGTTTATGGCAAGATATATGAATAAATATTATAGAGCAAAAATGGGGTAGAGTATAGTTTATGCAAAAGACACTAACCAGAGTAGAAAAACGTCAGCAAAAACTTGATGTGATTTTGCGTAATGCGGCAAAGGCATTTATGGAACGGGGCTATTATAAAACCTCGCTTGATGATATTGCCAAAATGCAAAATGTTACCAAACCTACTCTATATTATTATATTAAAAATAAAGAAGATATTCTTGTTAAATGCGAAGAGGTGGCTTTGCTTAGGATCAACGAGATGATTGATAAAGTAAGTGTCGATCAGCACTCTGGTTTTGATATGCTTTATGATTTTATCAAAGGATATATTAGCCTTGTCACCGATGATATCATTCGCTGTCATGTGCGCCATAGGGGGCAGATGGAAGATGTACTCGCCAAAGAAAATAGCATCAAAAACCATAAGCAATTAGAATATAGAATACGGGAAATTATTCGAATAGGCATCAAGGATAATTCTATACGCGATTGTAATTCAACAATTTTGGCAATTTTATTATTTGACAGTCTGAACGGTATATCATCATGGTATAAATCTGATGGCCAAGTTAATTTGGGTGAACTCACGGCAGAGGTATTGGCACTTTTCAATGGCGGAGTGAGGGGGTAATGGTTTGCGTGATTTAGTTGATCAAATAATCTCCGGCAATCGTCGCGCTTTGGCTAAGGCGATCACGCTGATAGAATCTTCTCATCCTGATCACCAGATTGAGGCACAGGAATTATTATCAAAATTACTTTGCTTTACGGGCAAGTCTATCCGGCTTGGCTTATCGGGGATCCCTGGCGTTGGCAAATCAACATTGATAGAAACTTTTGGTAAAATGTTAACAAGCCAAGGGCTCCAGGTTGCGGTTTTGACCATTGACCCTTCTTCTAAAATATCGGGTGGTTCTATTTTAGGGGATAAAACAAGAATGGAACAATTAGCCCGCGATGATATGGCATTTATCAGGTCAAGCCCGTCCAAGGGAATTTTAGGGGGAGTCGCTCGCCATACACGCGACGCTATGATGATTTTAGAGGCGGCAGGATTTGATGTTATCATTATTGAAACCGTTGGTGTTGGTCAGTCGGAAGTGGCGGTGGCTGAATTTGTCGATATGTTTTTACTGCTGTTATCACCGGGAGGTGGTGACGAATTGCAAGGGATTAAACGCGGTATTATGGAAATTGCCGATTTGGTTATTATCAATAAGGCTGATGGTGATTTTAAGAATGCCGCGGTAATCGCCGCAGCTGATTGTCGCAACGCCTTACATTTAATGCAAGCGAAAAGCCCTAATTGGACAGTGAAAGTTTTACAAACCAGCGCCTTAGAAAACAGGGGGATTGAGGAAATATGGGATACTATTCAATCCTTTAAAGAGATTATGATCAAAAGTGGTGAATTTGAAGCCCGTCGCCAACAACAAAATATTTCTGCCATATGGTCAGAGGTCAACACGCTGTTGCTTGATCAAATAAAGGGGCAAAATTTTGATAAAATTGACGCCTTAGAGCAAGCCGTAAAAAATAATAAAATAACGCCCCTTGAGGCGGCAAAGGAATTGTTAAATTCTGTTACAGATTAAGTAATTTTAATAAAAAATATAAATTAAAGTTATGATTGACACTTATGTTCATTAACCGTAATTGGAATTTATATATCTTAAAAATCAGTAGAGGGATAAATGGATAATTTTTCAGTAGGATGGGAAGAATGGCTGGCATTGCCAGAATTGGGTCTGCCTGCCTTGAAAGCAAAAACAGATACTGGTGCGCGCACGTCTGCTTTACATGCATTTGCAATCCAACCTTTTGGAAGTGATGATAAACCCTTCGTAAGGTTTGGGGTTCATCCAGTTGCAGATAATCCTGATATTGAAGTATATTGTTCTGCACCTGTTGTCGATAAACGTGAAATTACCTCATCCAATGGCCAGACAGAATTACGTTATGTGATAAATACACCTGTTGTCATTGGGGGACGTAAATGGGATATAGAAATAACCCTGACTAACCGCGAAAATATGACTTACCGGATGTTATTAGGGAGAACTGCGCTTGAAGAAATAGCGGTGCAACCAATGGAAAGTTTCCTCCAGCCGGAATTAACATTTTCTTTATATGATAAAATTGCAAAACGTAAACGTATAAAACGCCCGCTGAGAATAGCTATTCTTACTCGGGAGCCAAATAACTATTCAACCAAAAGGTTGGTGGAGGAAGCAGAGCTTCATAACCATGTGGTCGAATTAATAGATACTAAAAGATGTTACCTTAATATACAAAGTCATAATCCTGAAGTTCATTATGATGGCAAACCTTTGCCCCACTATGATGCAATTATTCCTCGTATTGGCGCCTCACTGACCTTTTATGGAATGGCGGTAGTGAGGCAATTTGAGGCTATGGGAACATATTGTCTTAATAATGCAAATTCAATTGGTACTTCTCGCGATAAGTTGGCGGCCCATCAAATTTTAGCACTACATCGAATACCCATGCCTACAACAGCGTTTGCGAACTCCCCTAAAGACACAAATAGTTTGCTTGGTTTGGTTGGTGGCGCACCAACTGTTCTCAAGCTTCTGCAAAGTACGCAGGGACGCGGTGTTGTGCTTGCTGAGACAAAAAAAGCAGGTGAGGCTGTTATCAGTGCATTCCAAGGTTTGGACGCAAACTTTATTGCTCAAGAATTTGTTAAAGAAGCGGCCGGATCGGATCTGCGTTGCTTTGTGGTGGGAAAGCGTGTGGTTGGTGCAATGATGCGTACAGCCAGTGATGATGATTTTCGTTCAAACCTCCACGCAGGTGGAACGGCTAAAAATATTACATTAACGTCAGAAGAAAAAGCAATTGCCATAAAATCTGCAAGAGTATTAGGACTAACAGTTGCTGGGGTTGATTTAATAAGAACCAGTACTGGATCAAAAGTACTTGAAGTGAATAGTTCTCCAGGCCTAGAAGGGGTGGAGAAAATTTCTAAGAAAAATATTGCCGCTAAAATCATTAGCTATATTGAGAAAAATGTTCCATCGACAATTCGGCAAAGTAAAATAAAAAGTAAAATTTATTAATTTTATTTAAAATAGAGCTTATTGATCATTTTGTTGCCTATATTGCCAAAAACTGTTCATATATATAAAGATTAAAGAGAGGATAAAGAATGATAAAATATTCATATAAACTGTTTTTGCTATTGATGATGCTATGGCTGACACCATTTGCAGCTTCTGCACAGGATACCTCCCCAAAAGAGGCCGTTCAAGCGGTTTTGGATCAGTTGTTTGATGCGATGCGCGCGGGTGATGAGGAGACTTTAAAAACGATAATTTTACCAGAAGCTCCTCTTGACCGAATAACACCCGGTCAACCTATTGAACATGGAAGCGCGTCCGATTGGATTGATTGGGTCGCTACTTTATCGCCCGGACAGGCTGATGAACAAATATTTGATGTTAAAATTAACATAGAAGGTCCTCTTGCGACGGCTTGGGCTCCTTTTACTATTGCCATTGATGGTCAGTTGAAATCCTGTGGCGTCAATCATTTTACTTTGGTTAATGTTGAGGGCAGTTGGAAGGTCGCTTATTTAATTGATACCCATACACCAGAGAAATGCATGGCAAACTAAGGCTATAGTATCGTTGTTTTAACGCTAACAGAGACTGAATGGCGAGGAATGTGTAAAAAATCACATTTTTCTATTAAATTGAAGTTATAATTCTTGACGTATATGGTCCTATCGCCTATATACCGCTTTCAAGTTTATCGAGGCTGAGGGACGATTCTTATAAAAATCACCGATAATGGCCCAAATGATTTAGAAATTTAAGTTTAAGGATAAGACGATGTCACGAGTATGTGAATTAACAGGAAAAGCTGTAATGAGCGGTAATAATGTAAGCCATGCGCTTAACAGAACCCGTCGCAAATTCCTTCCTAACCTAACTAAAGTGACACTGATGAGCGATGTGCTTGGTCTTTCTGTGAAAATGCGTATTTCTACCCATGCTCTTCGCAGTGTTGAACATATTGGCGGCTTGGACAATTTCCTCGTTAAAGCAAGCGACATTAAATTGTCACTAAAAGCGAGACGGCTTAAAAAGAATATTCAAAAGAAGTTGGCTCCGGCTGCTTAATATATTTGAAAATGAAACTTTTAAAGCCGCTGAAATATCAGCGGCTTTTTTTATATGGAAAACATTCATAAACTGGGCTATTGCTTAATGTTATTAGTGAATAAGTAAAGTTTTTATCTAATTACTAAGAAAAATTTCATATTTATATTCTAAAATACTAATTCTAGTAGTTTATTTTAGTATGCCGCCTACGTATTGAT
>CALDNY010000355.1 GCA_937914685.1 uncultured Kordiimonadaceae bacterium | reverse complement strand
GTTCGCCCGTAAGCGCACCGCCCACAGCCACACATAATTTTAAAATATCTGCCCCGAATTCTTCGGCGCGCTTTAATTGTCCTTCAATATTGGCGTCATATAAAATAAGCGGATGTAAATTTCCGTCTCCTGCATGAAAAACATTAGCTATTCGCAGCTGGTATTTTTCTGACATTACATTCATGGCTTTTAAAACTTCTGGTAATTTTTTGCGCGGAATCGATCCATCCATACAATAATAATCAGGCGATATGCGACCAACGGCGGGAAAGGCGGCTTTGCGCCCTGCCCAAAAATTATTGCGCTCTTGCTCTGAATTGCTCACTGCGATCGATGTGGCGCCAAGCTTTGTGGCAATTTTAGAAACACGCTCGATAAAATAGTCTACTTCGCTTTGCACACCGTCAAATTCAGCGATTAATATGGCCTCGGCCTCTCTTGGATAGCCAGGGGCGCAATAATCTTCGGCGGCGTTTAAGGCGAGCTTATCCATCATTTCCATGCCCGCAGGGATAATGCCTGCACCTATTGTTTCGGCTACGCAACAACCTGCATTTTCCACACTTGAAAAACCAATAAGCATGGCCCGTGCCGTTATGGGCTTTGGTAATATGCGTAGGGTGATTTCTGTGACAACACCAAGCAATCCTTCCGACCCTGTGATAAGCCCAAGCAGGTCATAACCGCTTTCTTGCATATATTTACCACCAAGCTCTATAATTTCACCGCTCATTAGAACCATTGTTAAGCCAAGAATATTATTAGTGGTAAGACCGTATTTCAAGCAATGAACGCCGCCTGAATTTTCCGCCACATTGCCGCCAATGGTGCAGGCAATTTGGCTCGATGGATCGGGGGCATAATAAAACCCTTGATCCTCAACGGCGTCAGTGATGGCAAGGTTGGTGACCCCACACTGGCTAACCACGCAACGATTTATATAATCAATATCTATAATCTGATTTAGCCGTGATAAACCAAGGGTAAGTCCATCTTCCAAAGGCAACGCCCCCCCTGAAAGCGATGTCCCTGCGCCCCTTGGCACGACTTTTATATTAAGCTGTGAACATATTTTTAAAGTTTCACTCACTTCAAAGGTCGATTTGGGCAAGGCAACAATCATTGGGCTTTGCCGATACGCACTAAGCCCGTCACTTTCAAATGCCTTGCGCCCATGATCAGATGTGACCAAGCCGTCTTTTCCAAGCAACTTGGTTAATTGTCGGATCAGCTCAGGCAGTTGCTCCAATATGGCTTGCTCGGGAGCGGGCATTTTCATGAGAGAACCCCTTTACTCGCCAGCTTTAGATTTAGCTATTTTACGGTCATGATACCATACCGCGCCAAAAACTAATAATAATACGATCGGTAGCATAGCGGCTATCTGGAACGATTGTTCCGCAGCATAAATCAGTGAATTTGTATGCTCAACACTGCCCGCCTGCATGGCTGCAAAGGCTTCGGCGCCACCTGCTGCTTCTAATTTTGCTTTATCATAAGCGCCACCAAGCAGTGGTAATACGATAAATGTGGATAATGCGCCAGCCGAACCAATAAGGCCGATGGTCCAGGCTCCGCCGCGCGGGAAACGTTCGGCGGCAGAGGCAAGCATAGTTGGCCACATAAAGCAGACGCCAACGCCCCAAACTGTCGCCGCAACAATACCGCTTAGGGGCGAATTGGCAATACTAAGCATATAAAGGCCAATGCTTGTTAAAAGTGCCGAGAACCACAAAAGACCTACAGATGAAATTTTATGGGCAATGGGTCCTGCAAAATGCCTCATTACAAACATGATGACACTGACATAGACAAGTAATAATATACCGGGCATGCCAACAGTATGGGTTAACGCCAGGTCAACCCATTGACCCGGGGCGAGCTCAGATGCGGCGGTAAGGAACATGGCGCCAAACCAAATAAAGAAGCTAGGGCGTCTGAATATTTCTTTAATCATATCCGGAAAACTTACATTCAAATCAGCACTTTCAGTTTTTGGAAATTTTACTCCAAAATTAAGCAGAGCCAAAGCAATAGCAGGGATAAAAACAAGAGATAAAGCGACTTGCCAATTAAGCCCTAAACTATTAATCGCGACCGCACTAAGCCCACCAACAATAAGCCCCGCCGGCCACCACGCATGCAACACGTTAAGGCGGTGGGTTTTATCATCGGGATAAAGCGCGGCCGTAGCAGGATTAATGGCGCTCTCGACAAATCCCCATGCGATGCCTTTAAGCAGCATACCGAACCATAGAACCCAGTAAATATCCTCTGCTCCGGCAATTTCGCCTGCGAATATAAGTACCATATTACCAAGGATCATTAAACTTGCAGCAAAAGTGACCGCTCGACCCATGCCGATTACATCCATGAAGGGGCTGACCAAGAAAAGCGTTACGGAAAAGCCAAGAAAAAGAATGCCGAGAATTTGCCCTAACATGGTTGCCGATGTTGTAAAATCAATAGGGTCAAGAAAATTGGATTTTAAATCATCAGCAACAGCTGCACCAATCGACATGGATACGGCAATGGTGAAAAGCGCAAGCGTGCAGATTATAAATATTCTAGTGCGGTCATATTGATCATTAGCCATTGATTAAGATCCCTCATTTATTTTTTAAATTATTTTTTAAAACGTTCTTTCAAGGCCTCAAATCCCCCTTGAAACACATCATTTGCCACCATATTGGCTTTTTCATCTTCTTCGCCTGCGGCTGTGGTGAATTCGGCGATCCATTGCACATAAGTACGATTTCCATCGGTAATCGGGCGAAGTTCAAAAGATGAAATATAATCAAACATGCCCATCCCCGTATCAAACATGGCGTAGGAGAATGAGTAATCCAAATCCGACAAGCCGATCAATTGCTCACGAACATTTTGACCATCCTTTAGATAAAAATTACGAACGCATCCCACAGTATCTTCTGGAAGACCGTCTTCTATTTCACTGCGATCAATAGCAGGATGCCAGCTTGGCAATTGATTATAACCCCGCACCACTTTCCAGACTTCATCAATAGGGGCATCGATCACTGATGTAACAAATACATTAATCATTATTTTCTCCGAATATTATAATTTTAAGTTTTTAAATGTTTTTGTGCACTCTGTAATAGCCACTTCCGTTGGCAAGCGTTCCATACTGCTTGCGCCGTAAAAGCCGTGACATTTAGGGCAAAGATCAAGGATGACGCGCACATCATCCGGCGTTGATATTGGTCCGCCGTGACACATGAAAATAATATCATCACGAACCGTGCTAGCGGCCTCTATCCATTGATTAATCAGCGACGCACACTCCTCAAGTGAGGGGGCCGTTGAAACACCGATAGAGCCGCCTGTGGTGGTGCCAAGGTGAGCGACAATAATATCGGCTCCCGCCTTGGCCATTTCAATGGCATTATCCGAGCTAAAGACATAAGGGGTGGTCAGCATATCTTGGCTATGAGCTTCCCTGATCATATCAACCTCTAGGTAATAACCCATACCTGTTTCTTCGAAGTTGGCGCGGATATTGCCGTCAAATAAACCGACAGTTGGGAAATTTTGGACACCACTAAAACCAATTTCTTTTAATTGTTTAATGAAATGTTCCATATTGATAAAGGGGTCCGTACCGTTGACGCCGGCTAATACGGGCGTATGTTTGACCACGGGCAGCACTTCTTTGGCCATATCAACAACAATTTCATTGGCATTGCCGTATGCAAGCAATCCTGCCAGTGATCCGCGCCCCGCCATGCGGTAACGTCCCGAATTATAAATAACAATCAAATCTATACCGCCGGCTTCTTCACATTTAGCAGAAAGGCCTGTACCTGCACCGCCGCCCATGATCGGGATGCCTTTGGCTATTTGGGCGCGAAAGTTATCGATAAGTGTTTTTCTATTAAATTTTGTCATGATTTATTTTCTTTGTGTAAGGTCAAGATAATTGTCAGCCAGTGCTTTTGAAAACTCTGGATCGTTAATATGATAAGGTAATTTAATCAGGGTGACATTTTTATTTACAGTATTTTCAAGTGTTTTAATAAATTGCGCGTCAGCCTCTTGATCATAAAATGCCTGTCCTTTTGCATCTAATGCAGAAAAGCCAGCCATGGGAATTAAAAACCTTGGTGGTACTTTAAACTGATTTAATTTATTACCAATCCATTTTGCCATTTGTTGATTTTCGCTGGCCGTTGTTCGCATCAAGGTGACATGGGGATTATGTTCGTAAAAAAGTCTGTCTTGATAACGTTCTGGTACGGAGGATGGGGCGCCAAAATTGACCATATCAAGGGCGCCGCACGACCCCACATAAGGTATTTCATTGCGGATAAAAGCCCCTAATCTATCGTCACCTGCACTTAAAACTCCGCCCATAAGCAAGTCGGCCACTTCGGTAGTCGTGATATCTAAGACCCCTTCAAAATGACCACCGTCTGCAAGCTTTTCTAATGTTTTTCCGCCTGTGCCCGTTGCATGAAATATCAGGCAGTTTCTTTGGTCTTGTAAATATTTTTGAACTGTTTCAACACACGGTGTCGTGACCCCAAACATAGTTAGGCCGATGACAGGTTTTGTTGATGGTTTAGGTCTATAGTCATTATCAATCATGCCCTGTAAGCTACAGGCGGCGTTTGATAATATTTTTTCCAATATAGGATTAAGACCGCAAATATCGGTTACAGAATAAATCATGCAAATATCAGATGTGCCAACATAAGGGGCTATATTGCCAGAAGCCATGGTCGAGACAATGATTTTTGGTACACCAATATCAAGCTTTTGCAGGGCTGGACTTATTAATGCTGTGCCGCCTGAACCTCCCAACCCTATAACGCCGGCTAAATCTTTTTTTGAGGTTAAAAAATTTATTAAAGCAAGCGCCATGGCGCTAACGGCTGTGCCGCGATCACCAGTGAATACATTATTTAGGCCTAATGGGTGCAACTTGGCCACATCCTGCGGCGAAATATCAGCGCGAGGATCCGTGTTTTTAGAGGTACTAACATCAACACTAATCACATTAAGATTTTTTTGTTTAAGAAGATCCCGCACAAACAAAAGCTCTTGTGATTTGGTATCAAAAGTTCCTACGATATATACTGTATTACGCGTCACTATTATCAAGCCCCTTATTTTATACTTAAAATATAGAAAATTTTACCAAGACGGTATTGGTGATTAAAGTTATTTTTTTAGGAAAAAAACGTCATCTTAGGGAGTATCATTTCTATTAATGGAATGCTGTCTGATGTAATTCATGGGCGTTGTGCCGATTTGTTTTTTAAAATGTGATGTAAAGGCACTTTGATCGTAAAATCCAAGCTTATGTGCGGTTTCTGAAATGCTTGTCTTTCCAGAAATAAGTAAATCACACGATTTAAGAACCCGCAAATTGATGATATATTGATGGGCGCTTGTGTTGAAAATTTGTTTAAACCTCTTTTCAAATTGCCGCACAGAAAGACCTGCAACTCGGGCCATGTCTTCGTTACAAATTTTATTTGTGTAATTGTCTTTAAGATAAACCAACGCTTTGGATAGATCATTAAAGGGGCGCAAATTGAGCGACGAATCCTCCAATTTTTGCATAGCCCCGCAAAGTCCCTGAACGCGACCATCTGCATCTATGATCGGCACTTTATTACAGATAAACCACTGAACTTCTCCCATATGGTTGGGGAACAGCTCAATGATGTTGAGCTTACTTTTAGCAGATTTAAAAACTTGGGCATCATCTTTGCGATATTGGACGGCAAGCTCGTGGGTGAATAAGTCAAAATCATTCTTGCCTTTGATCATCTCTACTGTTTCAAAGCCAAAATGTTCAGCGAATAATTGATTGCTGTTCATCAATGTGCTTTGAGTGTCTTTTACAAAAAGCATAAGATCATTAATACCATCAAAAAGATGTGAAAAATAAGGGGATATAATGTAATTCATTGTGTTTGATATAGAAATTTGAAACCTCCCTATGACGCTTTTATCCTAAATAAAGTACCTAATTTGCAAGACAATGCAAGGTCATTTTTGTAGTAATAATTATAAAAAGAAATAAGATATAAATTGTATCGCAATTAGGGGAATTAAAAATGGCTGATATTCATACTGATCTTCATGATGTGATTGTCGTTGGTTCTGGAGCTGGCGGCGGCATGATGGCTCATACATTAACGAAAGCGGGGGTTAATGTTCTTCTGCTTGAAGCAGGCCGCAGATATGACCCCGAAATCGATGCCGCTATGTTTCAATTACCCCAAGAAGCCCCTTTGCGCGGTGAGGGAACGCCCGACAAGAATGATGGGTTTTTTG
>CALDNY010000354.1 GCA_937914685.1 uncultured Kordiimonadaceae bacterium | reverse complement strand
AAAGCATCTTAAATAAAAAAAAGCTTTGCCCATTGACCGTAGTCCATGGAACACGGACAAGGGTTCAAGGATGAGCCGTTAAATGTTCTCCATAAAATCAATTATAGCATTGTTAGTTTCTTGGGCATGAGTCATATTTGGACCATGTGGTCCGTCTTTAATCCTAAGAAACTTGTATAAATTTGGAACTCTTTTTGATAACGCTTCTGCCTTATCTATAGTTATAGCTGAATCTTTTTCACCATGTATTATTAAAAAAGGACATTTAATATCTTTTAACTTATGAGTAATATTATCTCTTAATAGTAATGCACGTGCAGGATATTTTATATTTGAGCGATCTGATTTTTCCCATAGCTCTATCCATGATTTTTTTTGAGGATCATCTCCAAAATACACTTCACCCACTGCTTCACCTGCTTCACCTAATGGATTAGTACTACACCAATGATCAGTTAAATTAGCAAATTCAACCTGTTGATCATTATCAAAAGTACCTGAATCACTTCCAATCAATATAATTCCTTTAACAACATTCGGATTAGTCAAATATGCTCTTAGAGAAATAAAGCCTCCCTTACTTACACCAGCAAAAACAGCATTATTAATATTAAGGTATTCTAATAAAGAAATAGAATCTTGAGCTGAATCCCAATAAGTAAAATTTTCTTTTGCAACAGACCCACCAAAGCCTCTTTCATCCCAAGAAATACATCTATATTTATCTTTTAATATCTCTAGTTGAGGATCAAAACTACTAAGATTCATAAAAAAACCATGACTAAAGATGATTGCCGGCTTATCACCACCGGTATCTTTATAATTTATTTCGTTTCCATTTATGTTTGCTAAGGGCATTTTTTTGCTTTTAAAATTAATATATAAATCAAACATTATAAAACTGTGTTTTAAAAGATAATTCGTTAGTAGGTATCATTTTTATACTTTTGTGATTATTTATTAGGCAAAAAAATACCTAACAAAAGGAAACATTTAAAGCTAATAAAACACAACTTTCCACTACCCTTAGTACGGTCATAGATGGGCATTGGTCCGTGGTTCTTGGTTGTATTAAATAGCCTTGCCATGAATTAACCTTTTTATTTACAAATTTAGAACTAAATTTTCCATATACTAATTAATATAAAAGAAAAAAGTTTTCATTTATAAACCTCCTAAAGGCATTAGCTATTCATAGAGCTAATGCCTTAAAATAATTTTATAAAATATAAAACCACAGTAATTTTGGATGAAGAACTTTTGGTATAAATGCTCTTCGCTCTGTTAATTAATCATCAAAAAAAGAATTATTAAGCTAATAAATTGATTAATTAAATAAATTCAATAGCTTAAAAAAAAATAATAAAAAAATCAAAATACACGATTCACATACTAAGAATTCCAGGTTATACTTACCCTATCAAATGATTGAGAATGCATTTGTGTGGTTACATAGTCCAATCAAAACCATGCTAAAACTTGTCTACGTATGATGCCAGTTCTCATTAAAGCAACGCTTCTATATTAATTTTAATAATAAAATAAAGAGCTTTCTTATGAGCAATTTATACGTAATATCACGTAAAGAAAAAAAGAAATATGTAAACAAATTGGGTTACTAAAAATGCACTAAATGTGAAGCAAAACTCTTATAATTAAAGAGAAATACAGGCAATAGGGTCATTAATAATGAAGTTAAACCCTACACCCCATCTACGGGTTTCTTTTTAAGTTTCGTTAAAGCTTCATCTATGTTTTTCGCATAATGGACCAAGGGAGATTTAATGCCATTTGAAAAAAGTTCGCTGCCTACGTTGTGATGCTTTGTTCCCGTGAGATAAATCTCTACATTTTTACGTTTTGCTTTATGAGCGAGGCTCTCAATTGTGTTCGCTGCAGTTGAGTCTATGAATGGTACTCCCGTGAAGTCAATAATTAATGCACGGTGTGTATCGGCGATTTGGTCAAGGACAGAACCTATAGAAGGTGCCGCACCGAAGAAAAATGCTCCTGATATTCGGTAGATCAAAATCTCCCGATTGTTAACAGAAGCCCGGTCATATGGGATACGATTTTTGATTGTGTTGTTAGACTTGTCCTCAACAACAAAAGGCGCGTGTGTCTCGATGGCTGTAACCTTAGACATGCGATGAATGAAAAGCACTGACCCGAGCGAAAATCCAACTATAATCGCTTCCGTCAGATCGCGGAAAATGGTCAGAAGGAATGTTGAAAGGAGAACTGCTGCGTCTCCTCTTGATGCGCGTATCAGGGTCGTAAACGCTTGCTTTTCAATCATATTCCAAGCGACTATGGCGAGAACTCCGCCCAAGCTTGCCAGCGGAATAAAGCTGGCGAGTGGAGCTGCGACCAAAATGAATATTAAAATGAAAACCGCATGTAATATGCCTGCTATTGGGCCGTGAGCCCCTGCTCGAATATTTGTGACTGTGCGAGCGATAGTTCCAGTGACGCAAATCCCACCAAATAGGCCAGAAGCAATATTGGCAGCACCTTGTGCTACGAGTTCTATGTTTGAGCGGTGACGTCGGCCAGTCATGCCGTCGGCGACTACAGCTGATAGCAGTGATTCAATGGATCCCAGAAGCGCAAACGCAAATGCGGTAGGCAGTACCGCCATAATTTTGGCAATGTCCACATCGGGAAGGGATGGCATAGGGAAACTGTCCGGGATGTCGCCAAATGTTGTGCCAATCGTTGATACGTGTAGATCGAGAATTATTGTTAGGAGGGCGGCGCTAGCAACGGCTATCAGCATACCAGGCCAGTGAGGACGTAAGCGACTTAAGGCACATATAATGCCGATGGTTCCGATGGCTAGAGTAATTGTCATAGGTTCGGCAGTTGGCAAGCTATACCAGATAACGGGTATTTTTTCTAATAAGGGGGCCGGTTCGGCACCCGGTAGTGTGAGGCCGAGAAGTTCTTTGATTTGGCTAGAAAAGATGATCACGGCAATGCCTGACGTAAAGCCTACTATGACGGGATAGGGGATGAATTTGATGTAAGTGCCCAACTGCAAAAAACCGATAATTGCCAAGATTAGGCCTGAAAGAATTGTCGCGAGGATCAGCCCTTCCATCCCGTGGATCTGGACCGTCGCAGAAACAAGAACAATGAATGCTCCAGCTGGTCCTCCGATCTGAAACCTGCTGCCACCGAAGATTGAGACAAAGAAGCCGCCAATGATTGCTGTATATAACCCTTGAGCGGGCGAGGCTCCAGATGCGATTGCAATCGCCATTGAGAGCGGGAGTGCGACAATAGCTACAGTCAAACCGGCAACGGCGTCTGCCCGAAAATTGGCTAGGGTGTAGCCTTCCTTTAAAATAGAGATCAATTTGGGTGTAAAGAGCTCAGCGAAGGTCGGCTTTGATTGTGAAGTATTATTGATTATTGTTTTAGCCATTATGTCCGTCAATCTTGAATTCAAGCAACAGGCTCGTCGGTATGGTGTTCGGCGGTCTCCGTCGCAATTTTGTGTTACCTAAGAAATTTCCTTATCTCCAGAGTCATTAAAGTGCTGATCTTCAACAATATCAATAGCTTAACATATAACATCACAAGTTAAAATATAATTCTGTGGTATACAGTATGGTATACAAAGTTCCATCGACCCTGGTCCGGGGTTACTGCAC
>CALDNY010000353.1 GCA_937914685.1 uncultured Kordiimonadaceae bacterium | reverse complement strand
AATTTTATCACTTGATCGGCTATTTCTTCTGGCTCAACGAGACGTAATTGTGAGGCTGAAATCAAAATATCTTTCAAGGCATCTTCTGGACTGCGACCCGTCTTCTTTACGATCTTATCAACGGCGTGCGTCACCATATCGGTTCTGGTAAAGCCGGGGCAAATAGCGTTAATAGTCGTTGTGCTTCCTTTTAACTCTTGGGCCACTGATTTGGTTAGCCCTATAACACCATGTTTTGAGGCACAATAGGCGGATGTATAGGCATGGCCCTCTAGACCTGCGGTGCTTGCAATATTAATGATGCGGCCATGTTCGACAGACTTAATGTCGTTAAAGGCACTACTCATGGTTAAATAAATACTGGTAAGGTTGACCGCCAAAGTATTTTGCCAAGTTTGATAATCGGTTTTATGAAAGGGCGCGGCGGTAGCGGCCCCTGCATTATTGACAAGGATTGATATGGGGGCAAAATCTGATGCTTCCTTAAAAGCCTGATCAACACTTTGTGGCTTCGTGACGTCAACGGCGATTGCTCTTACATTTTTTAGGGACCCCGCGACCTCGTCAAGACGGGCTTTATTACGACCCATAATAGTGACATTAACACCGACCGCGCTTAAGGCTTTTGTAATGGCAAGGCCTATGCCTGTGCCGCCCCCTGTTACAACAGCATGTTTGCCTGATAAATCCATAAGTGTTCCTTTTTGTAAAAATATTACATGTAAGGTAAAAAGACTTGCTCTTTGTGGCAAGTAAATTATTTTTAAGATCAATTCAATGAAATTGTTTTTACTATTATTTGCAAAATCAAATGATTTATGTATATAATCACTGATGATAATTTAAAAAAGGGGAGACACCATTATGAGCACGCTCATGACTGACTTAGCCACAGGGCTTTTAGAGGGCATGGTTAAAGTTGTTGATTTAACACAAACCTTGGGCCCAAACACACCGATCATCCATCTTCCAGAGGAAATTGCCGTAAATTCACCGCCATTTTCAATGAAAGAAATATCAAAATATGATGATAATGGCCCCGCTTGGTATTGGAATGTTATCACTCTTGGCGAACATACGGGAACTCATTTTGATGCGCCTATTCATTGGGTAAGTGGAATGGATTATGCCGATGGTGGTACCGACACGCTCCCTGTGCAAAAATTAGTGGGCCCTGCTTGTGTTATTGATTGTTCGACAGAGGTTGCTGCTGATAATGATTTTGTTCTGACGGCGGATCATGTTAAGGCATGGGAAAAGCAGCATGGTGATATTGCCAAAGGCTCATGGGTTTTAATGCGCAGTGACTGGCTTAAATTAAAAGGCTGTGAAAATTTCTTAAACGCAGATGATACGGGGCCTCATTCTCCGGGGCCAACGGCATGCTGTATTGCCTATCTTATTGAAAAAGACGTGTTGGGTTGGGGCGTTGAAACCGTCGGTACAGACGCAGGTCAAGCCGCGATGTTTGAGGTGCCATTTCCAGCGCATTCCATGATGCATGGTGCTAATAAATATGGTTTAGCCAGTCTTACTAATCTGGATCAATTACCACCGACAGGGTCGATTGTTATCGCCGCGCCGTTGAAAATTGAAAATGGTTCAGGTAGCCCGCTTCGCGTTCTTGCCTTAAAAACGGATTAGTCTGAGAAATTTATGGCTGAGCGCTCCTTTAAAAAAGAAGTAGAAAAATTAAAACTTGGGCGCGGTGAAGAATTTTACGGCGAAGGCATTTTAGCGGTAACAAAAGCCCTGCTTCAAGCGGGCGTTTCCTATGTGGGTGGCTATCAGGGAGCGCCTATTTCCCATCTTATGGATGTATTATCAGACGCCGAAGAAATTATGGCTGATCTTAATGTTCATTTTGAAACCTCCGCGAGCGAAGCAACCGCCGCCGCCATGCTCGCCGCTTCGGTAAATTATCCTTTAAGGGGGGCTGTTACATGGAAATCCACGGTCGGCACCAATGTGGCTAGTGACGCGCTGGCAAATGTATCATCAGGCGGTGTGATTGGCGGCGCATTGGTCATTATCGGCGAAGATTACGGCGAAGGATCATCAATAATGCAGGAACGCAGCCATGCATTTGCCATGAAATCGCAAATGTGGTTGCTTGATCCTCGCCCTAACTTGACGTCTATTGTTGATGCGGTTGAAACAGGTTTTGAATTATCCGAAGCCTCCCATACCCCAGTGATGTTGGAATTGCGAATTCGTGCCTGTCATGTTTATGGTCATTTTACTGCAAAAGATAATAAACGCCCAGAGTTTACCTTGCAGGACGCCATGGAAAATCCTAAGCGTGATCCATCGCGAATAGTGTTGCCGCCGTCCAATTATTTACATGAATATGAAAAATTAAACGATCGTCTTCCTGCCGCCATAGATTTCATCAAATCGCGAAAAATCAATGAATATTTAGGGCCAGATCAAGGTGATATCGGCCTGATCGTTCAGGGAGGATTATATAATAGCCTAATCAGGGCGCTTGAGCTTCTAGGGTTAAGTAATGAATTTGGCGACGTATCTGTTCCGCTTTATGTGCTGAATGTAGCCTATCCGCTTGTGGGCGATGAGATTTTAGATTTTATGGCCGATAAAAAAGCCGTCCTGCTGATCGAAGAAGGCCATCCCAATTATATTGAACAAGAATTAAATATGATTTTGCGTCAAGCAAACTGCCAGACTTCTTTAAATGGCAAAGATATGATCACTGATATTGGTGAATATACCAGTGATGTCATCAAAAAAGGCCTTGTTAAATTCATAGAAACTCATCAACCAAGCCTTGCTATAGATCAAACCCTTCCTCAAACATTACCAACAATTAATGTACCAGAAAGACCGGCGGGTTTTTGCACAGGCTGTCCTGAACGACCGATGTTTACGGCCATTCAACTGGTGGAAAAGCAAATTGGTGCTTTTCATATTAGTTGCGATATTGGCTGTCATTTATTTTCCATTTTGCCGCCCTTTAATCTGGGCAATACGACTATGGGTTATGGCCTTGGATGGGCGGGGGCATCGGCTTTTAATAAGAGAGCGGCTCAACGCACATTGTCGATCATGGGTGACGGTGGTTTTTGGCATAATGGATTGACTAGTGGTGTTGGTAATGCGGTCTATAATCAAAATGATAATGTTTTAATGATCGTTGATAATAATTATTCGGCGGCGACGGGGGGTCAGAATTTATTATCATCGGCCCAAAAACATCAAAACAGAAGTACCGGCCATAATATTGCCGATGCTGTTAAAGGCGTTGGTGTTACTTGGGTTAAAACGGTTAGAACTTATGATTTGCTGCAAATGCACAGCACGCTGCTTGATGCCATGACAACAAAAACACGCGGGCCTAAAGTCATTATCGCCCAAGGGGAATGTCAGCTCAACCGTCAACGGCGCCTAAAGCCGGAATTTAACAAACAGCTTAAAGACTTAAAACGCCTTGAGCGAGACCGCTTTTATGTAGATAGTGAAACCTGCACAGGGGATCATGCTTGCATTCGTATGTCGGGTTGTCCTTCACTGACATTGAAAGAAAACCCTGATCCTTTAAAGTCCGACCCTGTGGCCTATGTGGATAATAGCTGTGTTGGGTGTGGCCATTGCGGCGAAGTGGCCCATGCTGCGGTGCTTTGTCCGTCATTTTCAAAAGTTAGCCTTATTTATAATCCCACATTATGGGATCGGCTTAAAGATAATATCCGTTCATCCTTAATCGGTTTTTTACAAAATAAAGCTGAAAATAGGCGCGCTCGCCGATTAAAGAATGCGGGGCTTTTATGACCAAGTCTCGTATTTCAATAGCCATTGCCGCCCTTGGCGGTCAAGGGGGCGGCGTTTTAAGTAACTGGATCGTTGATCTGGGACAGGCTAATGGTTATATCGCCCAATATACGGCCATTGCCGGGGTCGCTCAACGGACAGGAACAACCATTTATTGTGTTGAGCTTTTCCCCAAAAAATTAGCACAAGAAGAAGGCAAAGACCCTGTGCTTGCTCTGATGCCGGTGGTAGGAGATGTTGATATTTGCCTCGCCGCAGAATTGATGGAGGCGGGCCGCGCGGTTAATCGTGGTATGGTCACGCCTGATAAAACCACACTGATTGCTTCAGATCATCGGGTTTATGCCATTTCAGAAAAACAAGATATGGCTGATGGGCGCCTGAAGAGCGAAGACGTACGAACTATACTTAAGAAAGCCGCTAAAAAACTTGTTTTATTTGATATGGATGATGCGGTATTGCGCTCATCAAGCGTTATTTCAAGCGTTTTATTTGGGGCGCTTGCAGGGTCGGATGCGATGCCTTTTACGCGGCAGATGTTTGAAGAAACAATTAAAAATTCTGGCCGCGCAGTGGAGGCGAACCTCATGGGGTTTGCTTTGGGATATCAATACGCGAAGGGTGATATTTCAAAACCTGCGCCAGTACCTTGCGCCTCCAAAAAAATCTCATCACCCATAATGAGCAGAATTGAAAAATTACCCGAGCAATCTCAAGCGCTCGCCACTTACGGTGTTCACCGGCTTGTTGATTATCAAAATGCTAAATATGCGTCTTTATATCTTGATCGCTTAGAAGAAATTACCAATTTGGATATTTTGCCAGAAGTCGCACGTCAGCTTGCCTTATGGATGGGTTTTGACGATATAATCAGGGTCGCCGACTTAAAAACGCGCGCCGAGAGAGCGCAAAATATCATTTCAGAAGTGAGGGCTGAGCCCAGTCAAATTTGGCAGGTTGAAGATTATTTTCATCCGCGATTTGAGGAATTTACCGACATTCTTCCTGCGGCCCTTGGTCGGAGCGTTTTGAATTCTTCGATTTGTAAAAAAATGTTTGCGCCGCTTTTTTCAAAAGGCAGGATCATAAAAACTCGGACCATTTGCGGTTATTTAATGTTACGGTTTATAGCCTCTATGCGGTTCTTGCGTTTAAAATCGCTACGATATCATAATGAAAATAAAAATATTATCGCATGGTTTGATCAGCTTAAAAAAAATATGATAGAGAGACCAGACTTAGCCCTTGAGATTGCAAAATGTCCACGCCTTATTAAAGGATATGGGGAGACCCATGGGCGAGGGCTGTATCATTATCTGACTATTATGGTTTTTGTTGATCAACATCAAGATGATGCTATGTTAACATCGAAAGTGGCGGGTTTGCGCGAAGCGGCCCTCATGAACGCAGATGGCATAGAATTTAAGGCAAGGCTTAGAGAATATTCATGAAAGATCACAAAGCATTATTAGGTGAAGAATTATTATATCCTTCACATAAGGATTTTATTCTTGATCATTATCCCCTTTATAATCTGAATCGTGCATCAGCTACATATATTGAAAAAATGGCCTTTGAATTAAAGAAATATAGTATGGACCAACCAAGTTGGCGGGTATTAATGTTACTAGATGATAAAAACCCATCTAGT
>CALDNY010000352.1 GCA_937914685.1 uncultured Kordiimonadaceae bacterium | reverse complement strand
AACAACTTAATTATTCAATAATTTTAGCAACGACGCCAGCACCAACCGTACGGCCGCCTTCACGGATCGCAAAGCGTAGACCATCATCCATAGCAATCGGGTTGATAAGTTCAACATTAATTGAAACATTATCACCAGGCATTACCATTTCAACACCATCGTCCAAACTAACAACACCCGTTACATCAGTCGTACGGAAGTAAAACTGTGGGCGATAGTTTGTGAAAAATGGTGTATGACGTCCGCCTTCATCCTTACTCAGGATATAGGCTTCACCTTTGAACTTTTTATGTGGTGTAATCGAGCCAACATGAGCAAGAACTTGACCACGCTCAACTTCTTCACGAGCAACGCCGCGAATAAGAGCACCAATGTTATCGCCCGCTTGACCACTATCAAGAAGCTTACGGAACATTTCAACACCAGTAACAACTGTTTTCTGTGTATCTTTAATGCCAACGATTTCTACTTCTTCGCCAACTTTAACAACACCACGCTCAACACGACCTGTAACAACCGTTCCACGACCAGAAATTGAGAACACATCTTCAATCGGCATCAAAAACGCACCATCAATAGCACGCTCAGGCTGAGGAATATATTCATCAACCGCAGCCATCAATTTAATAATGCTTTCTTTACCAATCGCATCATCACGTCCTTCTAAGGCCGCAAGGGCTGAGCCCGCAATGATCGGAATGTCGTCTCCAGGATATTCATAATAGCTTAAAAGCTCACGAATCTCCATCTCAACCAACTCAAGAAGTTCTTCATCATCAACTTGGTCAACTTTGTTCAAATAAACAACCAGTGCCGGCACACCAACTTGACGCGCTAGCAAAATATGCTCGCGTGTTTGTGGCATTGGACCGTCAGCTGCACTTACAACCAAAATACCACCGTCCATTTGCGCTGCACCTGTGATCATATTCTTCACATAGTCAGCATGACCTGGACAATCAACATGGGCATAATGACGCGCATCTGTTTCATATTCAACGTGGGACGTTGAAATGGTGATGCCGCGCTCACGCTCTTCTGGAGCTTTATCAATGTTAGCAAAATCAACCGCGGTGCCTTTGCCGCTTACTTCTGCTAATACTTTTGTAATCGCCGCAGTAAGAGTGGTCTTACCATGGTCAACGTGGCCGATTGTTCCTACGTTACAATGCGGCTTATTGCGTTCAAATTTCTCTTTAGCCATTTTCTTCTACCT
>CALDNY010000351.1 GCA_937914685.1 uncultured Kordiimonadaceae bacterium | reverse complement strand
TTGAGGGTACTAATTTGGTCAATGAAATTTTGACCGATTTGGATATTGTTCGCAAAGCTCGTGATCAAATTAAAGGCTTAATGACCGATCATGATCAATTACAACAAAGCGGTAAAAAGGCCCTTGCTCATATTCGCACTTGGGAAGAAAAAATTAACCAAGTCTATTTCCAAGTCCTAGAGGATGAAGATGCATGGCCGAGCATGTTAGATGTTCAAGTTAAACATGTCGTTGATGTTATGGACGGCGCAGGTGCCCCCGTGGCCGCAGGCGCGCTAGAACGACTTGATGATTTAAAAGTGATGTGGGCCGATCTTAAAGGCGAGCTTGACACCATCAAATCAAATGACATTAATGTGATTAATGATTGGGCCGAACAAAACAACATCAGACATGTTGTCGCGCCGTAGCATCCGCCTATTTAATGTTAATACATTTTTGCAACATAATGGCGGCCGATATAAAAATCGGCCGCCATATTTAAATCCACAGAAAACCTATTAAAGAATTTGAAAAATAACTTGTGATATTTTTATCACATATTTTAGATTAATTTTACAATTGTGTCTTTTTCACAACAATGAGATTTTTTCTTTCATTCATAAAGAGTTACCGGCATATCTTCCCACTAACATTTCACGTTTTTTGCCAAATCCTGCTCGCTTTTCCATTTGAAAGCCCACATCCATCAAACCGCGCCTCACAAATCCTGCTGCGGTGAATGTGGCTAATTTGGCCTCTCTATTAGAATGTTGGGCTATTTCAAAAAGTAATTTCTCAGACCACATATCAGGATTTTTCGCAGGTGCAAAGCCATCAAGATACCAGGCGTCTGCCTTAAAAACAGTCTGTGATAATTGAGCATAGCTATCGCCTAATAACAATTCAAGAGTGACCCTACCATCAAATAATGAAGCTTTTTTTGCTGGATAATTCTGAAGCATTTGATCAAGATTTTCTTGAAGCTCAGGCCAATCAATAACGTCAATGATCTCGGCTTTTGAAAGCAGATGTTTTTCTGTTGCTATATAATGAAGGGTAGAATTTGTTGTCGTTTGTAGCCATAATTTTACTGTATTTAGAAAATTAAGCCCCGTCCCAAACCCTAATTCACAAATGGTAAAATTCTTTTTTTCTTTCCAACAATCAGGTGCGCCAATACCGTCAAGAAACACGACCTTACTTTCCAATAAGCCATCATCTGTGGAAAAATAAATATCATCATAAATTTTTGATCTAAAGATTGTATTTTCCATTGAACTTACAAATTCGCAAAACAGGGATGATATTTAACCGTTCCTGTTTTTCCTGTTAAGGCCCCCTCATATAATTCCATAACCATAAAATTTTCCGCAGGAACATCATATTCGCACCTTATGGAAAATTCTGTGGAAATTTTAAAACCAAAGCGCGGATAGTAATTTTCATGACCCAATACCACAATAGCATCAAATTTAAGCTGCTGACATTGCTTGATTGCGCTCCTAATCATTTCACTACCAAAACCTTTATTCTGATATTCTGGCAACACTGCCACTGGAGCAAGCCCCATAATATTCAAATCATCATGACCGGACAGGCCTACTGGTGAAATCATAATATGACCAACAATATTATTATCATCGCTCATCGCCACTAATGAAATAATAGGAGTTGCTTTGGCCCGCAACTGATCCACCAAGGTTGCCTCCCCCGGCCCTTCAAATGCGGCTAAATGAATAGCGCGCACTTGAGAATAGTCATTGTTATTTTCTGCTCTAATAATCATATCATCCCACTGGTAATTTCGCCCTTATCCTCTATTATATTAACCATACTATTACTATAAAAGGGATCTAAAAATGCAATTTTTCAAATCAATATTGATAATGATCAGTATCGCACTGTTTAACTTAAATGCCTACGCTGATACCTATGACGTGACTATGAAGCCGAGCGCCGTTCACAATATAGCGGCCTTTAGAATGTGGGTTAATCCCACGATCAAGAAATTTCGCGGCATACTCATGCTAAACCCTGGCTCAAACGGCGATGGTCGCAGCGCCGTCGATGATCAATATTGGCAGAATTTTGCCAATAAACATAATTTTGCTTTAATGGGAACTTTTCTTACGGATCATCCTCATCCAAACATGATGATCGAAGATTATATTCAAGTAAGCAAAGGCAGTGGTAAAGCCATCATTGATGCCATTGATCATTTTGCCAAAGAGAGCGGCCACGAAGAACTTTCCTACGCACCCTTTCTTCTTTGGGGACATTCTGCGGGTGGTGAGCTTAATTATGAACTTGCCGCGTGGATTCCCGAACGCATCATCGGCTTTGTTGCCAATCATGGCGGATATTATTATTCGTCTATACCGCCCGAAGCAACACGCAAAACACCGGGACTGTTCCTTATTGGCTTAAACGATATACCTTCGCGCAATGCTATCATAAAAGGTATCTATCTTACAAACCGCCGCGCGGGCGCCCTGTGGACACTTGCTGAGGAAAAAGGCGTCGCCCACGAAATTGTTGGCGGTCGTGATTTAGCGGTTACCTTTTATGAAGAAGTCATGAAAGTAAGACTTCCTAAAAATGCTATTGGGTATAAAAGTTTAATATCGGTAAATGAGGATATGGGAACATTAGGCAACATATATAGCCAAGAAATCGTCTCCTTAAAAGATGACCTTAGAAAAGAGGCTACGTCTTGGGCTATTTCAGAAAAACTTGCCAAAACATGGCAAATATTCGTGAGAAAAGAAAGAGAATAATCTTAGATATTTTATTGCGGAGCCAGTTGCAAGCACACTAAATTAACCCAGTAGCTGGCTCCAACATTTAAGATATCATCTTTAAAATCATAATAGGGGTTATGTAGCCCTGCATCATCAGCACTATCGCCATTACCGATCAAGATATAACATCCCGGGACATATTTTAAAAATTGTGCAAAATCTTCCGAACATGAAAAAGTATCACATTTTGGCTCAACTCTTTGCATACCAACGGTCGAACGTGCGGCTTTGATAGCGGCATTCGTTTCCAAAACACTATTATGCAGCACAATAAATTCATGTGTATATTCAACTGTATTTTCAACGCCGTAAGCCCCGCAAATACCTTCGACAATTTTGCGCATACGCTCTTCTATCTTTACCTGTACATCGGTATCAAGCCCGCGAGTGTCGCCTTTTATAGTAACATTGGAAGGAATAATATTCCGCGCTCCATCCGTAATGAATTCCGTCACAGAAACAACCGCCCATTGCTCCGCCCCAATAGACCTTGAAACGATGGTTTGTAATGCCGATATAATCTCTGCGCCCACCACCATGGGGTCTATGGTTTTATGGGGCATAGAAGCGTGCCCCCCCACCCCTTTTAATTGGATGACAAAATTATCTTCGAAGGCCATCATCTCGCCTTTTCGAACCGCAAAATTGCCTGTGGCAATGCCGGGCATATTATGAATGCCGTAAATTGATTCCATGGCAAAGCGATCAAACAAGCCATCATTAATCATGGCAAGCGCACCAAGTCCATTTTCTTCGTTTGGCTGAAAGATAAAATAAACCGTCCCATCAAAATCGCCCTGTAATGATAAGTAGCGCGCGGCACCCAGCAACATGGCCGAATGACCATCATGACCACAGCCGTGAAACACACCGTTATGGATTGATTTATAATGTGGCGCCCCTTGTTCTTGAATAGGAAGCGCGTCCATATCCGCACGCAGCCCCATGGCCCGCTCACATGTTCCGCGTTTTAAAACGCCGACAACGCCCGTGCCACCAATCCCAGTATGAACCTCAAGTCCGAACTCGCGTAATAGCTCTGCTATTTTAGCGGCAGTTCTGTTTTCATCAAAGCCAAGTTCAGGATGCTTATGAATATCTTGGCGCCATGCGCGCATATCTTCGACTAAATCGCTTATTTTCGAACCCCTTTTTTGCAAACAAGAATGCCCGAGATAATCAGCGTCGCCCCTACCAAATGATAAATTCCCAACGCTTCTGAAAATAAAATCCACGCAAGGATCGCCGCCACCACTGGCTGAATAAGCAAACTGACCGAGCCAAAGGCCGCAGGAAGGTGGGCAAGCGCATAAACGATCAAACTTTGGCCAACAACATGCGTAAACCATGATAGGGCCAAGAGCGGCCCCCAGCCTGCCAATGTCATGGGAATGAAAGCGCCCGTTTCATTGAGGGCGATCGGTAATAAAAATATACTGCCAAAAACTGCCGTGCCAAAAACAATTGATACGGTAGAATATTTTTTACGAGCCTCAGAACTTGCAATCATATAGCTGGCGTAAGCAACAGCCGTAATCAAGCCAAGCATATCACCAAAAAGATGGTCGGGGTTTAGCTCAAAACTACTGCCCATCAATGACATAGCCCCAAAAAGCGCAAGCATCATTCCACCGATAAATGTTTTACTAAAGCGAGCACCAAAAAATAAAAAGCCGCCAATGGCCGTAAATATAGCCGCCATATTAGCGAGCAATGTTGCATTGGCAACGGTGGTTAATTGAACCGACCAATGCCAAAGAGTTAGGTCAACTGCAAAGAAAAAACCAATCCCGATAAACACTTTTATTTCTTTAAAATTTAAGCCCGGCGTTGCTACTCCTTTATTTTTACGAATATCATAAACCTGCCAGATCATCAAAAGAGGTAAAGAAAGGGCGAGACGCCAAAAAGCGGATGATGTGGGTGTCACATCGGCATAACGCATAAATATTGGCGACGTCCCAATGGCAATCCCACCAATAAGCAACGATATAAACGCTGTCATATTAATAGCCTCGCTCGGCGTTTCTTGTTGGGTTTTTACCTGTTCAGACACTCTTCAATCACTCAAAATTTGATGGTTATAATCTTTAAAATCTTGTGATAGTCTGTTTTATAAAAAATGCCTAGACAAAAATTGAAAATGGATCATTCGATGGGGAAAAATAAAACATATTGTAGCGATGAATTGGCCAATATTGACACCGCTTTGTTGGAAAACTTTTGGTATGTGGCAGGACTTGCCACGGAATTTACCCATCAGTTAAAAAGCCGCACTCTGTTAAATAAATCCGTGGTCTTCTACCGCGATCAAAATGATACACCGATCATCCTACAAAACCGCTGCGCTCACCGCTCCTTTCCCCTTGATCAGGGTGTTTTGGAAAAGGACGGTATCCGCTGCAAATATCACGGCATTAAATATAATCACGATGGGGAAATTACCGATGTTCCCTGTCAAAATAAATGCCCTAAATCTAGCATTAAAAGCTACAAAGTAAAAGAAATAGGCCCCATGGTCTGGGTCTGGGTCGGCGATAAAGCCAAAGCTAATGAGGATGATATTCCCGAGTTAGACGTT
>CALDNY010000350.1 GCA_937914685.1 uncultured Kordiimonadaceae bacterium | reverse complement strand
CCTGCTGCTTGAACCGTTAAAAGTAAGGACGCGATGCACCACCAACCAATATTATTGTCTTCTTTTGCTTGTATCCAAAGCATGACCAGTAAAATTGAAAACACAAATAAAATTGCTGTAATCAAAATCTGTATAGTATTTAAGTCTAAGTCAGTGGTCATGTTTTATCTCATTATCACTTTTTATTTCATTATCACTTTGATTTTCTTCAAGTAATGGAAATTCCCGCTGTTTAGATTTAGGTATATTAATCCAAAAAACCGAGCCAGATCCTTGCTCACTGCTAAAGCCAATTTCACCATTCATCTGTTCAATCAGATCTTTTGCAATGGAAAGACCGACACCAATACCTTCTATCTTTGTTTTTTCATTTCCCGCCCGATTAAAGGGTTTAAAAATATTTTCAAACTGATCTTTTTTGATGCCAATTCCATCATCCCTAACGCTTATATTGAAATAGCGATTGTCATATTCTTTAATTTCCATGGTTACAGTGCCGTCTTTTTTGCCATATTTAACGGCGTTGGAGACAAAATTCATCAAAATTTGTTTAATACGAATTTGGTCAACATAAACGGCTTTATTATATTTTTGTTCCTCCAAATCATTGATAATATCAAATGTTACGGGGCTATGACTGACGATTTCATCTAGCAAAGGTTTTGTTTTATTAATCAAAAGACTGAGACTGATTTCTTCTAAAGTAATATCGACTTTTCCGTCTTCAATATTCGATAAATTAAGAAGATCGGTTATTAATTTAAACAATAGTTCACCGCCGGCAAAAATATTATTCACATACTCCAGTTGTTTATCATTTAGGGTGCCGTAATAATCAAATTTCAAGCTTTCTGAAAACCCAAGTATGGCATTGAGGGGCGTTCTAAGCTCGTGGCTCATATTGGTAAGGAAATCGATTTTCTCTTCGTTGGCAATCTGGGCATCTCTAAGAGCTATAGTCAAGTTGGCTTCTAATTTTTGATGATTTTCGTTTTCTTCGATTAATTGATTTTTGCGCATGGCTGTTGTCAAAATAATCAGGCCGCCAATGATGAATATGTGACTAATATAAACCCCTGCTAGGCTAAAATTAAGCCATAAGGCATAAGCGGAATTAAGCAGATCAAAGTCAATGTAAAACCAAAAAGCAAAAGTCCATAACTGAAAAGAAATCCAGAAAAGAGTAAAATATTTTTCTAATGCATATTTTTTATCTTCTAGATGCAGAAGAGCATAAATGGATATAGCAATAGTCACCATATCAAATAGTACAACCGATTTTGCCCGTTCGGCCAGTAAAGTATCAACGTTATATTGAACAATACAGGTAATTATAAAGAGACCAATAAAGGCTGCAATATAATAATAGTTTACCTTGCGTTTTGAGAATTTCAGGCACCCTATCATCAGAAAACTATCGGAAATAATAACCGCAAGATTACTGGCATAGATCCATGCTTCCTCATCATATAATTGAGAATCAGAAGAAATAATACTGTTGAGAATACGAAAAATAGGATAAATACACCACCATTTAATGGCCTCAATATCTTTGTTATGTTTCCAAAAAACAAACAAAAGAGGCATTAAAATGATATAAAATACAGTGCTTATGCTCGTTAGCGTATTAATATCAATAAATAAATTCATAGAACCTGACTTGTTAAAAAATATACAAATAAACTATATTTAAATTGCATCATTATGTTAAAAATATTTTTAATTGAGTTTGGACTAGAAAAAAATATTTAACTTTTCATTAACTTTTTAATTTCTTTATTTAAGGGCGCGATTAACCATCGCCAACCATTTTTGATCTTTGCGCTCTAATCCAGAAGGACGGTAATAATGATCAATTATTTCAAAGCCCGCGTCCTTCAAATAATTTGAACTTTGATCAAATTGCATAAAATTACCGTAACGTTCAGGCGTTGACCAGCCCTCTTGATCGCCCCTTGGATTAGAGGTAAATAAAATACCGTTTGGGCGCAATGCGTTAT
>CALDNY010000349.1 GCA_937914685.1 uncultured Kordiimonadaceae bacterium | reverse complement strand
ATGCAGTGTGGCACAGAAGCGCCGGCGAATTTATAGGCTATATTGATCCGGAGAAATGCGCCATTGAAAGCCGCAGGGGTGGAAAACTAAATGTTAGTGGTCACTTTGTTCTGAGCAAAGACAGTTACTGGACTTATGAAAGCGGGCGGCGCGAAGACGGCACCTATAGTTTTGGCAATGAAACTCCTGATTATTTGAAACTTAACAAAGCCAGGTTCTTTACGTGTTGGATGGGTGTCCAGAATGATGAAATGGATAGTGGCTGGAATTTCACATCCAACCAATCAATTCATGACCAGGGCGGCGAAATTTGGATGACTAAAACCGGATCAAACCCTGAAAAAATGGCCATTCGCTTGCGTAATGTACAATGGCCCTATGGCCGTGGACAAGACAGTCTTGTGATTTACGCCCTCAAGGAAGGTCAAGACGCTGCAGTTTCTTACGCATGGGGAGAATATAACGCGGCACTTGCTGGCATTAACCTGCGCTGGCTACAAGCTGGATGCACACTTAACCAATAATACCGTCAGATTTTAATTTTTTAATTTTTTCTAAACTGAAGCCATTCTCCTCGAGGATGGCTTCAGTCTGTTCACCTATGTCCGGCAGGTCATGGCGTACGCCCATCTTGCGTCCGTCCATTTCAATAGGAAGCGCCGGGAGACTAATTTCTCCACCACCTGGAATATTCAAATCGACCAGACCGCCTGACGCATTTAAATGTGGATCATCAAAAAGTTCAATCGGCTCGGTTATTGGCGCAAATGGAAGACCCGTATGTTCAAGTTTTTCCATCAATTCATTCTTTGAGTATTTTAAGAAAATCTTTTTAACGATAGGAATAAGCTCTTCTTTTCGATTAACGCGGTCCGTATTGGTGTTAAATTTTGGATTGTTTACCAAATCACCAAGCTCAAAATTTTCACAGAATTTAATCCACTGGGTGTCTGATACAACACCGACAAATACCTGCTGGTCGTCTTTGGTTTCAAAAACCTGATAGATGGCCCAAGCGGAAATTCGTGCCGGCATCGGCGCAGCTGCTTTTCCGGTAACAGAGTACTGTGCCATATGCTGGCCCATCAGGAATACTGTACTTTCATAAAGTGAACTTTGCACCCGCTGACCAAGACCAGTTGCATCGCGCTGCCTAAGAGCCGCCAATATACCTATAACGCCAAACATACCGCCCATGACATCAATGACACTGGCCCCCGCACGTGTTGGCTTCCCTGGCTCCCCGGTCATATAAGCAAGACCACCCATCATCTGTGCCACTTCATCAAGCGCAGTCCTATCTTCATATGGCCCCGCAAGAAACCCTTTTTCAGAGCAATAAATTAATTGATCGTTTAGCTCCTTAAGCTGATCATAACCCAGCCCCAACTTATCCATTGCACCGGGTCTAAAATTCTCAATCATAACATCGGCACCTGCTATCAGTTTATGAGCGATCTCAAGCCCTTCTTCTGATTTAAGGTTAAGTGTTATGCTTTGCTTATTGCGGTTATACATGGGGAAATAGCCTGCACCAGAGCCGACAAGGCGCCGTGTATTATCCCCACCAATAGGTTCCACCTTAATCACATCAGCCCCGAGGTCGGCCAAAATCACGCCAACCGTTGGCCCCATGACCATATGGGTAAATTCAATAATTTTGACGCCATCAAGTGGCAACCCGTTTAGTTCAGACATAAAATTCCCTGATTTGATTTAAATATCACTTTGTTATATCATTATATCATTTAGTTATATATTTTATTAAACACGGGATCAATAGCAAAGAATCAGCGACGTTAAAAAGGCACATTATCTTAATGACAAAAAATTATATCAAAATAAGCGAAGTCGGTCCTCGAGATGGACTTCAAAGCATAAAACAGGTTATGCCACTGGAAGCAAAAAAAGCTTGGGTGAGCGCAGAGGCTGCAGCAGGTGTTCCGGAAATCGAAGTAGGCTCATTCGTTCCGCCACGCATTTTACCTCAGCTTGCCGATACGGCCGAATTGGTCGCGCATGCTCTCACAATACCCGGACTAATCGTTGCTGCGCTGATCCCAAATTTAAAGGGTGCTGAGAACGCTTTAAAAGCTGGCGTTCACAAGATCACTATTCCCCTGTCAGCCAGTGAAACACATAGCTTAAAAAATGTGAACCGGACGCATACTCAAATGATCACAGAAGTAAAAAACATTGCTGCATTGATTAATAACCTTCCAAAAGATAAGCGTCCAAAATTTGAAGGTGGTATTTCAACCGCCTTCGGCTGTACGCTTGAAGGAAAAATAGAAACCGATAAAATTCTTGCCCTTGCGTCAGCCCTTATGGACGCTGGATGCGATGAAGTTGGACTGTCAGATACCACCGGGTACGCGACGCCAAGGCATGTCGTAAAGCTAGTAAAAGCCGTAAAAGGTGAAGTGGGGAATGAGCATCTCACTGGTCTTCATATCCACAACACACGCGGTCTTGGTCTGGCTAATGTGGTCGCAGCCCTCGATCATGGCATCACCACTTTCGATGCCAGTCTTGGCGGTATCGGTGGCTGCCCGTTTGCACCAGGTGCTAGTGGAAATATTGTCACTGAAGATCTGGCCTTTATGCTCGATAGTATGGGCTACAAAACCGGAGTTGATTTAGACGCTCTCTTTAAAGTGCGAGAGATTGTGCAAGAAGCGCTGCCCGATGAGGAGTTATATGGTTTTACACCAGATGCGGGCCTTCCCAAAGGTTATCCAATTGGTTACAAAGTTTAATTGAGGAAATATTATGAGCGTTGATATGAAAGAAAGAGTATTATTTACAATTGTCCATGCGATGGATCATCCCGGTGAACATGCCGCTAAGATGCGTGAAGAGCTAATGCAGGAACATATTGATCATGTTGACACCATTATTGATCATGTTGTCATCG
The DNA here is from genome assembly GCA_937914685.1 of uncultured Kordiimonadaceae bacterium. GTDB lineage: Bacteria > Pseudomonadota > Alphaproteobacteria > Sphingomonadales > Emcibacteraceae > Pseudemcibacter. The sequence goes on along the minus strand of CALDNY010000349.1, from coordinate 505 downwards.
CGGGTCCCATGTTTGCTGCAGATAATATAACGGTGGTCGGATCTATGCTCGTATATAAGTTCGATGATATAGAAAAGGCCCGCTTAACTTTACAAGCGGACCCTTATTATGCTGCCGGTGTATGGGATAAAATATCCATCAATACATTCCGCGCCGCCCTTGGCGATGTTGTCGGCGGCAGGGCCTTCTAATTTAAAACGGTTTCGTCACTCCTAAAAATGCCATGGTAATGATGCTTACCCAATAGACGTATGCACATTTACGACCAGCGGCGAGCGTGTTTGTGAAAATGGCTTCAATCTCCGGGGTTGAGCCTTCTTCACGCAATCGGTGGAACGCGACCGCCCAACCTTTCATAATAATTCTCAGCGCGAGACCAATACAAAGAATAAAGCCAAAGAACACCAGTTTCGTTGCAAACCAATATTGGCCGTATACTTCCATTCCTGTTCCGAGTACTTCGCCGGTATAGAGCGTATAGCCTCCAAGGAACCAAAGACCGGGG
>CALDNY010000348.1 GCA_937914685.1 uncultured Kordiimonadaceae bacterium | reverse complement strand
ATTGTCTCCGCTTTATGCCATATTCTAAAATTTATTTTCTATAATCAACATCCATTGACGCCGCCATCCAGGCAAACATGGCATAAATCGCTGAATTTTGTTTGATGGCTTCTCTGTTAACTTTATCCAGCGTATCATTTGCCGTGTGATGGTAATCCATATAATAGCCAATTTCGGATATGAGATTTACGGCTGGCATGCCCGCATTACCAAGACGAGACATATCAGAATCGCCCTTAGCTGTATTTTTTTGACTTGTCGCCACCCCATAAGGGGCAAATACCGCACCCATTTCACGCACGACATTTAAGGCCATTGGTCCAACTCCGGGTTCCATTTCTGTAATATAGCCCGTACCGCTATCCCATTCGGCCCCTAAAATATGATTATCCATATCATCTTTATGGTCTTTAACATATTGCGCCGCACCCAAAAGGCCTATTTCTTCTGCGGCAAACAATAGAACGCGAATAGACCGTTTCGGTTTTTTGCCACCATCAATAATATGTTTTGCCGCCGCCATCATAATGCCAACACCAACACCATCATCCAATGCCCCTGTCGCCTCGTCCCAACTGTCTAAATGAGCGCCGATGGTAATGGCTTTTTCCGGCTCGTCCGTGCCGGTAATTTCACCTAATACATTATATGTGGTTACCGGATCCGCCGCATGTGAGGTTAGCTTTAAGAATACCGTCACTGGTTTATTATAACTAAGAACACTTTCGAGCAAGTCCGCGTCTGGATTTGAAATAGCCGCTGCTGGAATTTTCTTAACCCCGTCCGCATAGCCCATGCTACCGGTATGGGGGGTGCGATTATCATCGGTACCGATTGAACGAATAATGATGGCAGAGGCACCCGCCTTTGCCGCCGCAACCGAACCATTATGCCGCGCTTGCCCTGCATAGCTGTATCCTTTTAAACCAGTTCCTTCCATACGAAATGAAATATAGGCAATTTTACCCTTAAGGCTATTGGCAGGAGCCGCGACTAAATCTTTATATTCATCAAATTGGACAATCTCTGCTGTGATGCCGTCTTTTGGTGTCGCTACACTATTTCCCAAAGCCGTAACCGCCATTTTATGTTCAAAAGGGAGCATAATTTTAGCCGCAGATATAGGCCCACGGTGCCAGCCCGGAACCACCACTGGTTCTGTCCAAACACGGTCAAAGCCGTATGCCTTCATTTTTTCAACGGCCCACTTCACTGCCTTTGCGTCGCCAGCACTGCCTACTTTACGAGGGCCTACTTCTGTGGTTAATGACTTTACCACTTGATAAGCCAGATCAGATTGAGAGGCTTTTTGGCCAAGCATATTAGCATGAGCAATAATTTCATCCGTTAAGGCGCTATTATTTTGTGCCATAAGACCCAATGGTAATTGGGCGAAAAGTGCGCTAACGAGCGCCAGCTTAAGTAATTGTTTTTTCATTTTATCTACCAAATTTAATGTTTTATATTAAAGTAACAGCTTAACTTTAAGAGAACGCATTCAAAAGCACAATGACCAAACAAGAAAACACCATCAAACGAAGCATTTTATATATGCCAGGTTCTAATCAACGGGTTTTATTAAAGGCGCAAACTTTAAAGGCAGACGCCTTTATTTTTGACCTAGAAGATGCGGTTGCAATGGATGCCAAAGAGGACGCCCGAAAACAAGTTTGTGAGACCCTAAACAATCAAGAGTTCAACGATAAGCAGATTATCATTCGCATCAATGGTCTTGAAACGAAGTGGGCTCAAGACGACCTTAAAGCTGTGAGCGCCGCCTGCCCCGAAGCCGTTTTATTACCAAAGGTCGAAACGGGCGCCGCCATAAAAACTGTCGAAAAGCTATTGAATAAATTTAACGCCCCCAAAAGCATAAAGATTTGGGCGATGATTGAAACACCGCTTGGCGTCTTAAACGCCCTTGAAATTGCCAAAAGTAGCCCGCGTCTAGAATGTCTTGTCATGGGTACGTCTGACTTGCTTAATGATTTACGCGCGAGCCATAGTGAAAAGCGCACGGCGCTCCTTTATAGTTTAAGCCATACCATTTTGGCGGCGCGGGCGGCGCAGATAGATATCATTGACGGCGTTCATTTAAATATTGAAGACGTGCCAGGCTTTCTGGTTGCTTGCCACCAAGGCAAAGAGCTAGGCTTTGACGGTAAAAGCCTGATACATCCTTCGCAAATTGCGGTCGCCAATGAAGTTTTTGGCCCAAGTCAAAAAGAAATTGATCAATGCAAAAAAATCATACTGGTTTACGAAAATGCCTTAAAAGAAGGCAATGCCGTTGTTCTTTTAGAAGGTGTTCTCATCGAAAGCCTTCATGTGAAAAACGCCAAACGCATCCTTGACATGGCTGAACTCATTAAAGGATGAATTATTCTTTAATCCCTAATAAATCAAAGAAGAAAGCATACTCTAGGGCGATTTGTTTATAGCGTTTAAATCGACCCGATGCGCCGCCGTGGCCTGCTTCCATGTCTGTTTCAAAAACCAGCAGATTATCATCCGTTTTATATTCGCGTATTTTAGCCACCCATTTCATCGGTTCAAAATATTGCACTTGGGAATCGTATAATCCTGTTGTTACCAGAATATTGGGATAATTTTTACTTTCCACATGGTCATAAGGCGAATAAGAGAGCATATAGTCATAATCTGCCTTGACGTTGGGATTGCCCCATTGTTCATATTCATTGGTTGTCAGCGGTATTGATGTATCAAGCATTGTTGTCATCACATCGACAAAAGGAACGTGAGCGCCGACCCCTAAATATAGCTCAGGTGCCATATTGATAATAGCCCCCATCAGCAAGCCGCCGGCACTTCCCCCCATGGCGTAAATTTTATCTTTAGCGCCGTAATTTAGCGTCGGTAATGCTTTTGTGACATCAATAAAATCATTGAATGTATTCATTTTGTTAAAAAGCTTGCCGTCCTCATACCAAGGACGACCGAGCATTTCACTACCACGAACATGAGCAATGGCATAAACAACGCCGCGATCAAGCAGGCTTAAACGAGCGGCGTTAAAACTAGGTTCAATGGTTATGCCGTAAGAACCATAAGCATATAGAAAAATGGGGTTGCTGGCATCTTTATTAAATTTGTCTTTGCGATAAACAATCGATACGGGAACCATTTTTTCATCGCGAGCTTTTATAAAAATGCGCTCACTTTGATAGTTATCAGCCGAAAAGCCGCCGAGAACTTCATCCTGCTTCAATAGGGTGCATTCTGTCGAAGCTAAATTAAATTGATAGACCGTATTAGGCGTGTTTAGGGAGCTATATCTTAGCCGAACTGAGCCACTGGTAATTTCTGGATTGTTTGAAAAATAAACACTGAAGATCGGATCATCAAATTTAAGAAACTGACTTTCGCCGCTCGTTAAATTCATCACACGAATGCGATTTTCGCCATTTTGCTTCTCTTTGACCACCAATGAATTTTCAAAAACGGTGAAATCTTCTATATAAACCCCATCGCGGTGAGCAATGACATCCACCCATGCGGATTTATCAGCAGTCTGGCTTTTATGCACTTTCATAATTCGAAAGTTTTTAGCGTGCCAATTTGTATGGATGAAATAATAATCCCCTAATTTCTCTGTGGAATATTCATGATCCGTCTCCAGAGGTAAAAAGGCTTTAAAATCACCCATGGCATCATCAGCATCAAGCACAGAAACGCCTGATTTAGTAGTGCTTTGATGATGAATATATAAAACGCTGCCATCGCGAGATTTGCTCAGTGACATATAAAAGCTAGTGTCTGTTTCTGTATAAACAAGGGCGTCTTCTGATTGATCTGTGCCAAGTTTATGACGGTAAACCTCTTGTCCTAATAAAGTTTGCGGGTCTTTTTTAATATAAAAAACATGTTCATTATCATTGGCCCAAATCGCTTGGCCTGATGTGCCTTCTAATTTATCGGATAATAGTTTGCCGTCCTTTAAATTTTTAAATTCCAAGGTATAAATTCTACGACTGACCGTATCGGTACCGTAAGCGGCCACATTATTATTTTGACTAATGAAATACCCACTTAGATTAAAATATCCGTGTCCTTTAGCCATTTCATTAACATCAAATAGCACTTCTTCCGCTTCACTTCCCTCGGCGCGGCGCACATGGACAGGATATTCATTTTTGCCGTCATATTTTGCCTGATACCAATAGCCTCTAATCTGAACGGGCACGCTGTTGTCGTCTTTTTTAATACGGCCAATGATTTCATCATAAAGCTTTGCTTGAAAGTCATCCGTATGAGCCATTTTGCTTTTCAGATAAGCATTCTCCGCCTTTAAATGAGCAAGAATTTCAGGGTCTTTGCGCTGATCATCGCGCATCCAGTAATAATCATCAACGCGTTTATGTCCGTGAATTTCCATAGTGTGAGGTATTTTCTTAGCCACAGGCGCCGTTATGTTTTTTGTCATTTTTGATAAGATCTCTTCATTAGAATGATCACCGCAAGCACTTAGGCTTAGAATGAGGCAACTGATTAATATATAATGCTGTTTCATTGATTTTCCCTGTCATATTTTACTAAATATACATATCAACTCCCTTAAATTACAGAAAATTTAATATTAATTTCTAAATATTCAGGTAATGGCTTGCTCTATGTCCTCAGTATGTTAAAAATAAAACATGAAGGGGAGGAATGATCCTCCATAAATCATTACGAGAGGGAGCAGCAGATGTCAAATACGCAGCGGCCAACTTCGCCGCATCTGCAGGTTTATTCATGGAGCTTAGAGATGGCATTGTCCATTTTTCACCGGGCAACGGGTGTTGCTCTTGGTGGTGGTACCTTACTGATTACATGGTGGCTCATTGCTATTGCTACAGGGCCAGAGGCGTACGACCAGTTCCGTATGGCCATGGGCAGTATCATTGGCAAAACTATACTTCTTGCTTTTACCTTTTCACTGATGCTGCATCTTTGTAATGGTATTCGTCACCTTTTTTGGGATATGGGCAAAGGCTTCGACCTTGAAGATACTCACCGTTCCAGTAAATTGGTTTTACTTTCATCAGTCGTGCTGACACTCATTTCATGGGCTGTTGGCTACGGCATGATATAGGAGAATAAGATGAGTTTACGTTCCCCACTCGGTAAAGTTCGCGGTCTTGGTTCTGCTAAAAATGGTACTCACCACTGGTGGATGCAGAAAATAACGGCCGTTGCCCTGATCCCCATGACCATTTGGTTTGTTTCCAGTATCGTCCATATGACACAAGCCGATTATGAAATCGTTATCAATTGGATGAATTCACCAGTTGTTGCTATTTTGATGATGCTGTTTGTGGCAACGAGCATTTATCATCTAAAACTTGGACTTCAGGTTATCATCGAAGATTATATTCATGAGGAAGGCTCGAAAATAGCCCTGCAAATGATCGTTACGTTTGGCTGTGTCGTCTTGGCGACCACAGCTCTTTTTTCCATATTAAAAATTGCCCTGTAAGGTTTTAGCATAATGAGCAGCACATATGAAATAGAAGATCATGTCTATGATGCCATCGTCGTCGGCGCTGGTGGCGCGGGACTACGCGCGGCCATGGGCATTGCCGAAAGCGGCCTTAAAACCGCTTGTATATCCAAAGTCTTTCCCACCCGCTCACACACGGTCGCGGCCCAAGGCGGAATTGCCGCATCGCTCGGCAATATGGGACCCGATAAATGGCAATGGCATATGTATGATACGGTTAAGGGATCAGACTGGCTTGGTGATCAAGACGCTATTGAATATATGGTGCGCGAAGCACCAAAAGCGGTTTATGAGTTAGAGCATTTTGGTGTTCCTTTCAGCCGTACCGAAGAAGGGCGCATTTATCAACGTCCTTTTGGCGGTATGACCACAGAATTTGGCGAAGGCGCACCAGCCCAACGCACCTGTGCCGCCGCCGACCGTACTGGTCACGCTATGCTTCATTCGCTTTATCAACAATCCTTAAAATATGATACGGATTTTTATGTTGAATATTTTGCCATTGATCTGATTATGGAAAAGGGTGAATGCAAAGGCGTTATCGCCCTTGATATGAATACGGGTAAACTTCACCGTTTTCGCGCCCATTCAACCACATTAGCCACGGGCGGTTATGGCCGGGCTTTCTTTTCTGCCACCTCTGCCCATACCTGTACTGGTGATGGTGGTGGTATGGTTCAACGGGCCGGACTTCCTCTTCAAGATTTAGAATTTATCCAATTCCATCCCACCGGTGTTTACGGTGCAGGCGTGTTGATTACCGAAGGCGCGCGCGGCGAAGGCGGATACCTTGTCAATTCAGAAGGAGAGCGTTTCATGGAACGTTATGCCCCCTCTGCTAAAGATTTAGCCTCACGCGATGTGGTATCGCGCTCTATGTCTTATGAAATTCGTGAAGGACGCGGTGTCGGCGAACATAAAGACCATATCTATCTTCACCTTGATCATTTGGACGCGGACGTTTTACATGAACGACTTCCAGGCATTTCAGAATCAGCAAAGATTTTTGCCGGCGTTGATGTGACCAAAGAACCTATTCCTGTGTTGCCCACAGTTCATTATAACATGGGCGGCATTCCAACCAATTATCACGGCGAGGTTTTAAACCCGTCCTCAAGCGATCCTGAGCGCATTGTACCGGGTCTTATGGCGATTGGTGAGGCGGCTTGTGTGTCGGTTCATGGTGCCAATAGATTAGGATCAAACTCACTGATTGACCTTGTTGTCTTTGGTCGGGCAGCGGCGAACCGTGTCAACGATACTGTAACCGCAGGCGCGGCCCACGCGCCGCTATCGGCGGATCATGCGGAAATGGCGCTTAGCCGCCTAGACGCGAAGCGTTATGCAGACGGTGCGATTTCCACCGCACAAATTCGCGATAAAATGCAGCGCACCATGCAGAATAATTGCGCCGTCTTTAGAACCGAAGAAATTATGGCGGAAGGTAAAAAGAAAATTGATGAGGTGGCAAAATTAATGCCTGATATTAAAACCTTTGACCGTTCTTTAGTGTGGAATAGCGACCTAATCGAAGCCTTAGAGCTTGATAATCTTATCGGCCAAGCCCAAGTAACCATGCACTGTGCGGCCAACCGTACGGAAAGTCGCGGCGCGCATATGCACGAAGATTATCCAGACCGTAATGATGAACAATGGATGAAACATACGGTTGCGCGACTGGACAAAGGCAAAGTAGATATTAGCTACCGTCCTGTTCATGATTATACGCTGACCGACGAAATTGATTATATTAAACCAAAACCCCGTGTCTATTAAGGGAAGGGAATAAAACAATGGCTGAATTTAAACTTCCCAAAAATTCCACTTATAAAAAAGGGAAAACATGGGCCGCAGACAAAGATGCGACCAATATCAAACGTTTTAACATTTATCGTTGGAACGAAGACGACGGCGAAAACCCGCGTATTGATACTTATGAAGTTGATCTTGATAAATGTGGGCCGATGGTGCTTGACGGCTTGATTAAAATTAAAAATGAAATTGACCCAACCCTTACTTTCAGACGCTCCTGTCGTGAGGGCGTTTGTGGGTCTTGCGCTATGAATATCGGCGGCAAAAACACCCTCGCCTGCACCATTGATATTGCCTCTTATAAAGGCGACCTTAATATTTATCCCCTACCCCATATGGATGTGGTTAAGGATTTGGTCCCTGATCTGACTAATTTTTATGCTCAGTACGCCTCTATCAAACCGTGGATGCAAACGCAGACGCCAGCTCCATCAGGAACAGAACGTCTACAAAGCCCAGAAGATAGATTAAAATTAGACGGTCTTTATGAATGTGTTCTTTGTGCCTGTTGTTCGACTAGTTGTCCGAGCTACTGGTGGAATAGCGATAAATATCTTGGCCCTGCTGTGCTCTTACAAGCCTATCGCTGGCTTATTGATAGCCGCGATGAAAATACCGGCGAAAGATTAGACGAGCTAGAGGATAGTTTCAGATTATACCGCTGTCATACCATAATGAATTGCGCCAATACCTGTCCCAAAGATCTAAATCCGGCCAAAGCCATTGCCGAAATTAAAAAGATGATGGTCGAAAGACAAGGCTAACATCCCTCGTCATTCGCCGACTTTATCGGCGAGTGACGGCAATATTGGTTCAACCCTTCTTCAGATGCTTACTACACAGGAGTTCTGCAATCTGCACGGCATTTAGAGCCGCGCCTTTAAGCAGGTTATCAGACACGCACCAAAGATTAAGGCCGTATTTGACGGTTTCGTCTTTGCGGATGCGGCTGATATAGGTAGCAAATTCACCAACGGCATCAATTGGCGTGATATAGCCACCATCTTCGCGCTTATCAATAACCATAATGCCCGGGGCTTCGCGTAGAATTTCACGGGCGCGCGCGACGGTTAATTCCCGCTCGAATTCCAAATTAATTGCTTCGCTATGACTTAAAAATACAGGAACCCGAACACATGTGGCACTGACGCGAATATTCGGATCAAGAATTTTGCCCGTTTCAACAACCATTTTCCACTCTTCTTTGGTATCACCGCTCGCCATGAAATCATCAATTTGGGGGATCACATTAAAGGCAATTTGCTTTGGATAGACATGAGTTTCCACCGCGTCATTAACAAAAATAGCCCGCGTTTGTGCCCATAATTCCTCCATACCCGCCTTACCGCTACCCGATACGGATTGATAAGTAGAAACCACAACACGTTTAATTTTTACCGCATCATGCAATGGTTTTAAGGCCACCATCATTTGCGCCGTTGAACAATTGGGGTTAGCGATGATGTTCTTTTTTATATAGCCTTTAAGGGCATCCGGATTCACTTCTGGGACGATCAAAGGCACATCAGGGTCCATCCGAAAATGGGAACTATTATCAATAACAACGCAGCCAGTTTTACCGATTTTTTCTGACCATTTTTTAGAAACCCCACCGCCCGCAGACATAAGAGCAATATCCGTGCCGTTAAAATCATAATCATCAAGGCATTTTACCTTAAGGGTCTTATCACCAAAAGTAACCTCTTGACCAAGTGATTTACGAGAGGCGAGTGCCACCACTTCTGATGCAGGGAACAGGCGTTCATGTAGCATATTGAGTATTTCGCGCCCAACATTACCCGTTGCGCCGATCACGGCTACTTTATAGGACATTATATTCTCCAGTGAATTTCTTAGTTATTTAATTTCGTTAAAGCCTGCACTATATGATCGCCCATCTCGCTTGTGGAGACGAGGGTTTTACCGGGCTGATTTATATCCGCTGTGCGGATATCATCCGCTAGTACATTATTTATGGCATCTTCAATCAGTTTGGCGTCGTCCTTACAATCATATGTATAACGCAAAGCCATGGCAAAACTTAGAATAGTGGCAATGGGGTTTGCGATGCCCTGACCCGCGATATCAGGGGCGCTGCCATGAACCGGCTCGTAAAGTGCGCCTTTTCCTGCCTCGCCTAAGGAGGCCGATGGCAACATACCAAGAGAGCCCGTCAACATAGCCGCAACATCACTGAGCAGATCACCAAATAAATTATCAGTGACGATCACATCAAACTGTTTGGGTGTGCGAACCAACTGCATTCCGCAGTTATCGGCGAGCATATGTTCTAATGTGATCTTTGGATAATCTTTAGCGATTATTTCAACTTCTTCGCGCCATAAAAGACCGCTTTCCATGACATTAGACTTTTCAGCGGATGTCACATGACCATTTCTTTTGCCGGCAAGGTCAAAGGCCACATGGGCAATGCGGTGAATTTCATACGTTTCATATACTTGTGTGTTAACACCGCGACGTTGACCATTGCTTAGGGTTTCAATGCCGCGCGGTTCGCCGAAATAAACACCGCCCGTTAATTCACGCACGATCATAATATCAAGACCACTGACCAGTTCCGGCTTTAAACTCGACGCATCCACAAGCGGCTCAAAACACATGGCGGGGCGCAAATTTGCAAATAGATTAAGCTCTTTACGTAAAGTAAGAAGGCCTGCCTCAGGGCGTTTATCAAAATCCACCCCTACCCATTTTGGTCCGCCAACCGCGCCAAACATCACCGCATCGACTTGCTTGGCTTTGGCGAGCGCATCATCACTTAAGGGTTTTCCGTAAACATCATAGGCTTTACCGCCAACATGGTCTTCAAAAATATCAAACTTAAGTCCACGATTATCCTCAAGCCAATCAATGATTTTCTTTACTTCATCCATCACTTCTGGGCCAATACCATCGCCTGGTAATATTAACATACTGTGTGTTTTAGTCATTTTATTCTCTATTCATAAAGCCATGGTTGTTGGAGGCGTTGCTTTTCTTCGAAGCTGGTAATTATTTCGTCCTTAGCCATAGTCAGGCCAATATCATCTAATCCATTGATCAAACAATGCTGTCTAAAGCCATCAATTTCAAAACCTATAACCGCACCGTCGGGGCGGGTAATTTGTAGATTTTCCAAATCAACGGTAAAAATGGCATTGGCGCCAAACTCTGCATCTTGCAACAATTGATCGATGATCTCTTGTGGTAATATTATAGGCAAAATACCGTTTTTAAAACAGTTGCCATAAAAAATATCAGCAAAACTCGAAGCGATAATGCATTTAATGCCAAGGTCTTTAAGAGCCCACGGTGCATGTTCACGGCTTGATCCACACCCGAAGTTTTCGCCAGTGATAAGGATTTGCGCATTTCTGTAAGCCGATTGATTTAAGATAAAATCATCCCGCTCAGAGCCATCATCATTATAACGAATATTGGAAAAAGCATATTGGCCAAGTCCAGTTCGCTTGATGGTTTTTAAATGCTTTTGCGGAATGATCATATCTGTATCGATATTTATCATAGAAAGCGGTGCGCCAACGCTACGGATACTGGTAAATTTATCCATGATTAATAAAGCTCCCGAATATCTGTTAAATGACCCGTGATCGCCGCCGCCGCCGCCATGGCAGGGCTAACTAAATGAGTACGACTTTTGGGCCCTTGGCGTCCTTCGAAGTTACGGTTCGATGTGGAAGCGCAGCGTTCACGGGGCAATAATTTATCCGCATTCATGGCAAGACACATAGAGCAACCCGGCTCGCGCCAATCAAAACCGGCCTCAATAAATATCTTATCAAGCCCTTCTTGCTCAGCCTGTATTTTAACAAGTCCACTGCCCGGCACAATTAAGGCCTCAACATTCTGTGCCACTTTGCGACCATTGACCACTACTGCCACCGCGCGCATATCTTCGATACGGCCATTGGTGCATGAGCCGATGAAAACCTTATCAATTTTAATGTCTGTGAGTTTATCGCCAGAATTAAGACCCATATAATCCAAGGCGCGCTCCATAGATGCCTTTTGTTCAGGATCGCTCACATCGGCCGCACTAGGGACCACACCCGTGATCGGCAAGACGTCCTCGGGGCTTGTGCCCCATGTTACTTGCGGCACGATATCCGCAGCGTTGATAAAGACTTGCTTTTGATATTTTGCCCCTTGATCAGATTTTAAGCTATTCCAATAATTGACCGCCATTTCAAAAGCGGCGGCCTTTGGTGCCATTGGCTTTCCTTTGACATAGTCGTATGTGGTTTGGTCTGGTTCAATGAGACCCGCGCGGGCGCCCGCCTCAATGGCCATATTGCAAACCGTCATCCGCCCTTCCATGGAAAGGGCACGAATGGTTGATCCGGTAAATTCTATCACGCACCCAGTGCCGCCTGCGGTGCCAATATGGCCGATGATCGCCAAGGCCACGTCCTTTGACGTTACCCCTAAGCCAAGATCGCCGTCCACATCAATGCGGAAATTTTTTGCCCGCTTTAATATTAACGTCTGTGTCGCCATCACATGTTCCACTTCCGATGTACCAATACCAAAGGCAAGCGCACCAAAAGCACCATGGGTAGATGTGTGGCTATCGCCGCAAACAATGGTTGTTCCCGGAAGGGTAAAGCCTTGTTCTGGTCCGACAATATGGACAATGCCCTGACGCGGGTCCATCATGGGAATATAATCAACGCCAAATTCTTTGCAATTATGCTCTAAGGCGTCTAATTGAGTTTTTGACTGGATACTATCAACGCGTGTTTGCCGATCAGATGTTGTTGGTACATTATGATCTGGCACCGCAAGCATCGCATCGGCGCGACGTAACGTACGCCCCGCAAG